>CANMPU010000042.1 GCA_947499755.1 Betaproteobacteria bacterium
CGCGCTGGACAGCATGGTGATACATAAAGATTCCCCACGACCAGATTTGGCGCAAGGCTTCATGAATTTCATGTTAGAAGGAAAGAATTCTGCGGAACTTACCAATTTAATCGGTTCCGGAAGTCCGAATGTTGACGCGTTAAAATATATCAAACCAGAGATAATTAGAGTCAGCGCGATTTTTCCTGATAAGGGTACCTTGTCAAAATTGGAAATGTTGAAAGATCTTAATAGCAAGCAACGTCGAATCCTGAATCGAATTTGGACTGAAATTAAAATTGAGTAGCGCAATAGATTCGACTACGGTGAAATTGTTCCGATTTACGGCTAAAGTAAAGTCTGATCATGGCGCAGCACCTGGTGTTTGACACAAATTCGCAGCGTGGATCAAGGTTAGCGAAGTTCTTCGCGCTTACCTATATTCTTCCTATCATTTATGTCACTCTTTTCCCTTTTTCTGGATGGACTAGTTCAGGCACAGAAAGCGTAGTTTCGTTATTTACGGTGTGGCCACGCTATATCACGCGAACTGACGTGATCCTAAATTTTCTTGCTTATGCCCCACTAGGATTCTTGGTGGGCTTGTCATTAGGAAGACGTTTTGGTTTTCTAGGAAGATTTGCGATGACGACGATCATAGTGGCGTCGTTTAGCATTTCAATGGAAATGCTACAAATATTCTTACCCAGCAGAACGAGTTCCAGTTTAGACCTTCTGTGCAATAGCGCCGGTGGAATATTGGGGGCAATATTTTCTGCTTGTCTAAGTACCGAGGCGCTGGTCCGTATGTCTTATGCGCGCGATCATTGGTTTGCCGAGGGTGCCGTTGGCAACATCGGCCTGACCTTAGTTGCTCTCTGGCCATTATCACAACTGAATCCGACTATTCCATTATTTAGTGTGTTATTACCGAACGTGCTTGGAGCGAAATCCAGCTGGAATAGTTTTGATCTGAGTCATATCGATGGCATGGAAGTATTGTCCGCTTTCCTTGGATTGGCAACGGTGGGAATGTTGCTCATGGTTATCGCGCGTTCTAAGCGCGTGTTGTGGATTTCCGTTGTGACGCTGACGGTCGTTACGCTTATCGTTAAGATTTCCGCGGCAATCATATTGCTTAGGCCTGAGGCAGTCTTACATTGGATATCGGCAGAAGTAATTATCGCGGGCGTATTCGGCGCAGCGTTAGCCTACCGCGCGCAAAAATCAACGCGGGCGGTGTTGTGGGCTTGTGTCATGTTAGTGTTATTTATCCTCATCGGCAGATTAGATGCCAATGGCTCTAATCCGATTCTAAGCTTATACTTGTTTAGTCGGCAATATAGTCAATTCTTAAACTATATTGGATTGTCGGAAATCGCAGGCCAACTCTGGCCAATATTTGCGTTAGGATATCTCGTGGTATACGGCAAGGCACTGGGCCGATTCCATACGAGAAAAAAATACTGGCCCTAAGGGTGGTGCGTACACTCTCGATGTCCGTAAGGTCGTTCGGTTATTAGTCTAGTGTCCTCGATCGGCATGCCCACGGTAAAGTGATACAGAGACTGAAGACAGTTACTGTTTAATCCCAATACGCTATGCATCGCATCATCAAAATAACACCCGATACCCGTCGCGCGCATGCCCGCAGCTTCTGCTTCTAAATACAGAATTTGTCCGAGAAATCCCGCTTCCCATAATAACCGCCGATAGCACCACGCCCCGCCAGAAAGTGCCTCGCGGAATTCGCTGATAAAACCTAAGGAAAATGCAGCGTCAGCAGCGATTTCTTGATGACAACAAATAAATTCCGCAGTACGGCGCAGGTCATCTGCGGCAAGTAAATAAAGCGGAATATGCGCGGGACAATTTTCCACGTTTTGCCAAAGCGCGGAGTTGGATATCTCATGTTTCAATGTATGTAGCGCTTCTGGTGCTCGGCAGAGAAAATAAAGTCCGGGAGTAAGGCCAGTTATGCGGTGTACAAATAACGCTAAATGAACCATGGGGCGCGTGCAGACGTCGCGCCACGGTGCGAGGCCGGGTCTGGGCAGCAGGGCATCTAGCATGGTAAAAAACCCAGGCGCATTTAAGTTTGCTGTTTGGTCAAATGCAACAGCGCTGCGACGTTGACGAAATAGATGCGTGGCCGCAAGCTCTAATTTGGGCGGCACTAATTTCGCTTTGTACTCGTTAGGATAGCCAATGAGCGCCTTGGTTAGCGGTTTATAAGATTTGACGTTAGCAACATCAATCGCGCTCCACTCGACATGTTCGGCGCTTAATTTATTTGCGTGACCAAACCACGTTAATTCTTCGAGCGCTCTAGGGATAGCGGCCACATTCGGTAACGCGGTATTTTTTCCGATCCACAGTAAAATCTGTGCTACTTCCCTTTCCGCGCCTTTATAGTCGCACTCTCTATCTAATCCCAGCAATTTTGCGGTATCGTGATCGTCGCAGTCATTGAGTAAATGTGAGTCCCACCCTAGCGTTGCTGCAGCGTAATGTAATGCGGCGATAGCGTGACCGCAATCATGTTGACAGTAGCGAAACGCGCGTATGCCATACTTCCACGCTTCGCGCCAAAATATCGTGGTTAGCCCGATGAAAAATCCGTGCGTAGAAAGCTCGGACATTGAGGATTCGCCCTTAGCTTTGGCGCGACACTCTAACGCGTGATTGTAACTGAGATAGTGATACACGCCTGCGCTAAGGTCATCGACGCTACCAACAACGATGTAGGCCTCGGTCGGGTGCAGATTTCCGCTAGATGGGTTGCAGCGTAGTGCCCAACGAGAATTGTTGTACGATTTCCATACGGATATGCCCAGGGATATTTCTAGGAAAACGGCAATATTTTCTAATGTTATTTGAGCAGGAGAAACGCCAGACCCCCGGCTGATAGTTGTAAACGGGACTTTCAAATTATCAGCGCGCAAGGGAAGTGGTATCGTCTCGCATCCGGAAAAATTGCGAATAGGATTTGGTTGGTTTGCCCAATCTAAACCAGTAGGTCCCGGCGCATAGAGATTAACGTTATGTTTACTGAGTTGATGGTAGGTAATAATATCGTCAATGTTGCGCTGATGACTTTCGCTATTCATAAGATTCGGTGCGAAAGATTTTCGGGAGGGTCGGTGCTCATAATAATCTGATTTCTAAGGGAGCGGGGTATGAACAAGCTAGTTAAACCAAGATTTCGCCAACCATCGTTATCGCTCGCGGACCTCGCACGACAGTTATCTTCGTTCGCGCAGGCGCGCGAATGGGAGCAATACCATACGCCGAAAAACCTCGTGATGGCATTAAGTGTTGAAGTTGCAGAGCTCGTGGAACATTTTCAGTGGCTAACACCAGAACAAAGTTTAGGGCTGCATGCATCAGATAAAAAAATAATTGCTCTGGAGATCGCTGATGTTTTGATATATCTCACACGACTTGCAGATATCTTGGGTGTGGATCCTATGGCTGCGGTACTGCATAAAATGAAAAGTAACGCCCGTAAATATCCGATCGCGAAAGCGAAGGGCAACGCAAAAAAATATACACAATTACACAAAGAGCAGAAGCGGATCCGTCCAGTATAATAACTATGATTTCTTTGGGAAACTGACATGACCTATTATCGACGCCATGTATTTTTTTGTGTTAATCAGCGCGTGGCAGGCGAGGCGTGTTGCAACACTCATTGCGCACAAGAGATGCGTAACTACGCAAAGAAGCGAATCAAGGAGCTTGGGTTGCACGGGGAAGGAAAAATACGCGTGAACAACGGTGGTTGCATGGATCGATGTGAACAAGGTCCTATCATGGTTATTTATCCCGATGCCGTTTGGTATACCTATCGCGACAAAAAAGATGTTGACGAAATAATTCACGAGCATTTGATCAATGGCCGTATTGTGGCGCGGCTCAAAATTTAATATTTCTATACGTTCTCTTCGCATACATGGTTGTGCTGAGCACTAAAAATTTGCATAAGATGTACGGCGGTCGATCGGTCGTTGCCGGAGTCAATTTTGCTGTTGAAAGCGGCGAGTGTGTTGGGCTACTAGGACCGAATGGCGCGGGGAAAACCACGACGCTACGACTATGCCTCGGGTTAATTGAACCTGACGGCGGTAACATCTCGCTACTTGATAAAGCAGTACCGCAAGAAGCGCGTAGCGCGCGCCGCCGCGTCGGCGTTGTTTCCCAGACAGATAATCTCGACCCAGATTTTACGGTAAGCGAAAATCTATTAGTTTATGGTAGATACTTTGGATTCGCGGATTCTGCGACGAGTAAGCGCATACCTGACCTACTAGAATTTGCCGGGCTGTCACAGCGCGCAAATGAAAAAATGCAGAATTTATCTGGTGGGTTGAAGCGTCGCTTGGCGTTGGCGCGCGCTCTAATAAATGATCCCGATCTCCTATTTCTCGATGAGCCCACTAATGGGCTGGACCCTCAGGCACGCCACCTCATCTGGCAACGTTTGCGGCAATTACTAAATCAGAAAAAGACCATCGTATTGACCACCCATTTCATGGAGGAAGCAGAGCGTTTGTGCGCACGGGTGTGTATTATGGACAATGGCGTCATTATTGCCAGTGGCCCGCCCCGAGAATTAATCAACCAATGTATAGAACCACAAGTGGTAGAGATCTTCGGAGAAGGCTTGGAGTCTTGGATGGATCAACACGGGGGTAAGCTTGCAGAGCGCTACGAGCGCGCTGGAGAATCCGTTTTCTGCTATATGCACGAAACCGAAGGCATCGTTGCCAGTCTGCTTGCCTATCCCACATTGCGTTATCTGCATAGGCCAGCCAATTTGGAAGATGTATTCTTAAAACTCACCGGAAGAGAATTACGTGATTAATTGTATGCGTGGCGTGTGTTTTGAATGAAGCAAGCTCAGTTGCGCTTGCCAGAGCTCAGTCTGCGCTTTATTCCCATTTGGCGTAGAAATTTACTGGTATGGAAGAAATTAGCGATTCCTTCCATGCTGGGCAATCTTGCGGATCCTATGCTCTATCTTTTTGGTTTGGGTTACGGGCTAGGACAATTGATGCCAACCGTTAACGGGTTACCGTATATCAATTATTTGGCTGCCGGTACCTTGTGTTACAGCACCATGAACAGCGCGACCTTCGAGGCCTTGTATTCCGGGTTTTCGCGCATGCATGTGCAAAAAAGTTGGTCCGCAATATTGAATTCGCCGAATACCTTAGATGACGTAATGCTAGCGGAGCTCGTGTGGGCTGCGAGCAAAAGTCTCTTGAGTGGTATATCGATACTGGTCGTGATTTGGGTATTAGGGCTTTCTCGTTCATGGATGTCGTTATGGATAGTCTTGGTAACTATCGTAATCGGGCTATGCTTTGCCGGGATGAGCTTAGTCGTCACTGCACTTTCACCGAGCTACGATTTTTTTCTTTATTATTTCACCTTATTGATCACGCCTATGATGCTGGTCGGTGGCGTATTTTTCCCTGTGGTGCAATTACCCCATTTCTTACAAGTGTTATCCAGCATATTACCGCTTACGCATGCGGTCGCCATGGTGCGTCCGCTACTTATTGGCGAGACACCGGCAGAAATGGCGTTACACTTGGGTATTCTCGCGTTTTATGGCGCGCTAGGATTTTATATTTCGACGGTGTTAATGCGCCGACGCTTGCTATCTTAAGAAAGCTGCTTATGTTTGTACTAAAATCGTTTCATATTATTTTTATGGTGACCTGGTTTGCCGGTCTATTCTACCTGCCGCGCTTGTTTGTCTACCATGCCATGACTTCCGACGACTTGGGAATTAATCAATTCACGGTAATGGAACGCAAATTGTTTTGGGGCATTATGACGCCGGGCGCAATCCTTACCATCGTTACGGGACTCTGGTTGTGGTTAGGCTATGGCTTTTCTGGTGGTTGGTTGCACGCAAAAATTGCACTCGTGGCACTCCTGGTCGCATACCATATTTATTGCGGAACGCTGATGACTAATTTCTCACGCGGCCAAAACCGCCACAGCCACGTATTTTATCGATGGCTAAACGAGCTGCCAGTTATCTTACTCATCGCTGTAGTGCTGTTGGTGGTATTAAAGCCGTTCTAGACGGTCTATGCGATGGTGCCGTCGATTTCTCGTGGGTTTAGCAGGACGCTTGTTGTTGTCGCCATTAGTGTAGCCATCACGTTTTCTGTTCACGCACAGACGCCAGAAACGCATAGCGAAATATTAGTGCAGAGCTCGCCGCTTGCTGGTTTCAAACATTATGAAGGCAAGGCGCTCTGGGCAAAGATGAAAGAGGGTGATGCGCTAAGTCTAATCCGCGAGCCGGATAATATTTACGACGATAACGCAATTCGCGTGGAATGGCAGGGGCATATGTTAGGATACGTGCCGCGTAGCGAAAATCGCGTGCTGGCGAAGCAATTGGATATTGGTGCATTGCTTAAGGCGCGTATTATTCGATTGCAGAAACATCGCAGCCCATGGAAGCGCTTACGGTTCGAAGTGTACGTGCAATTGTGAGGCCATCCTTTACTGAATACTTACTTAAACGTCACATGGCTGTGTTTCGTTTTTGATTTTCGCGTCAGGCAAGATGGCGTTTTTGACTCGATTTTAGAGTCTTAAATATTAGTAAATAAATCTATGATGAACCTCGAATCCTTTTTTTCTCCATGCCCTAGGGGTTTAGAAACTTTGCTTACGGCTGAATTGCAGCAAATGGGTGCCAATGACATTGTCGCGGTAGACGGCGGTGTGGGGTTTAGTGGTGCATTTACCTTGTCGTATCGAGTCAATCTCGAAAGCAGAATAGCGAGTAGAGTTCTTTGGAGGGTCGGCTCGGGAAATTATGCGAACGAACAGGATGTCTATCGTGCCGTCTGTCGCTTGTCCTGGGCAGATTGGTTTAGCCCCGATCTTAGTATACGCGTCGCGGTAACGGCAACCAGGTCGCCGTTGAAGAGTTTAGATTTTATTACATTAAAAATTAAAGACGCGGTGTGCGATAGCTTCCGCAACAAGACCCAACGCCGCCCTAACGTTGCGAAACATGAACCGGACGTACGGATTCACGGCTATTTCGACGCAACATCGTTTGCCATTTATGTCGATACCTCCGGAGATCCGTTGTTTAAAAGAGGATATCGTGTTGCAAGCGGTGAGGCGGCAATTCGCGAGAACCTCGCTGCCGGCCTATTGCGTCTCGCACAATGGTCGCCGGGCATAGCGCTCTTGGATCCCATGTGTGGAAGCGGCACCATATTGATAGAGGCGGCGCTAATTGCGCTGGAGATTGCTCCGGGATTAGCGCGTCAGTTCGCGTTCGAAAAATTAAGTAACTTTGATTCTCCACAGTGGGATCACTTACGTGAGCAATGCGCTCACCGCAAAAAGGCCAC
>CANMPU010000043.1 GCA_947499755.1 Betaproteobacteria bacterium
ATATCATAAATTTCGCCAGATGCGGTTTTCTGTCCATGGAATCTCTTGCCATACCACGACGCTAGCCCCAGCGCTTTGTAGGATTCGATTTTAACCGCGGGTGTATAGGTCTTGCCCATGACTGTATAGGGGCGATTGGCGTATTTATGTAGAGGCTCTTTCGTGGGAGTCGCGTTGGGAATCTCGTCAAAATCTGCCGGAGGATTATCCCCGGGGCCGTCGTCCAAATAATAACCGCCACCCTTTGTCGGTGGCGGGCTCGTCGCTTGGCCCGGCTCTTCCGTTGCCGCAGCAACAGGCGGAGTGATGGTCGTCACGACCGGTGGCGGTGGGGTGTCTGGAGAGGATCGTGTGGATCGTTTAGGGGCGCTGCTACAGCCTACAATTACAAGGACAACGGTAACGACTAGTGATGAGAAAATTCGAGAGTGGCGCACTATGTATTGTTTCCTGTCATGTCTGAACTAGCTTTTTATTGGTTTGAATGCTCATTAAAATACCAAAGCCAAGCAAGATTGTCACTAATGACGTACCACCATAGCTAATTAAAGGTAGCGGCACGCCCACTACAGGTAGTATGCCACTCACCATACCCATATTAACAAATACATAAGTAAAAAACGTTAAACTTATGGCGCCCGCAAGGAGACGCGTCGAAAGCGTCGGTGCGTTGGAGGCGATATAAAGACCGCGCGCGATGACCAATAGAAATAATGTCATGATTACTAGGTTACCGAGCAAGCCGAATTCTTCGGAAAAGACGGCGAAGATAAAATCGGTAGTCGGCTCTGGTAAAAAATTGAGATGCGCTTGGGTGCCATTGAGCCACCCCTTACCCAATACCCCCCCTGACCCGAGCGCGATGGTAGATTGTATGGTGTGATAGCCTGCGCCTAGCGGATCTTGCGTGGGGTCCAACATGGTAAAAATGCGTTGCCTTTGATAATCGTGCAACAGCGGCCATGCGATCGGAATGGCCGCGCCGACCGCGATAAAGGCGCCAATCAGCACTTTCCAGTTTATGCCCGCGAGAAATAATACGTAAAGACCTGATGCGGCTATCATCAGGGCCGTGCCGAGGTCGGGTTGAAGCGCTATTAAGCCGACAGGGATGATCAGCAGCAGAAACGCGGTGGCAAAATGTCGTAACCTTAAGGTTTCTTCGTAACGATCAAAATACCATGCAAGTAATAAGGGCACAGCAATTTTCATTAGCTCCGATGGTTGAATACGGGTAACACCAAGGTCGAGCCAACGACGCGCGCCTTTGCTTATTTCACCGAACGCGGCGACGCCTAATAATAAAATTATGCCAACGAGGTAAATGGGAACAGCGAAGCGCAACAGTCGCTCGGGCGAAATATTTGCGACCCCCCACATCACCAACAGGGCGACGAGAATGTTTACCGCTTGCGCGCCAACCCGTTCCGCATTTGCTCCTGACGCACTGTAAAGCGCTGCGAGTCCGACGAGCATAAGCAAGGTCGCAATACTGAGTAGTGGTCCGTCGATATGCGAATACGCGTAACGTAATACTCGTTTAATCACTTGGCTCTTCCTTGACTTTAGCTGGAACAGGCGTACGCTTTTTCCCCAGAAGATAATAGTCTATGACCTGACGCGCAATGGGGGCAGCCGTGGTCGATCCGTGCCCACCATTCTCAACTAGGACCACGAGCGCAATCGTGGGCTTTTCGGCTGGGGCAAAGGCGATAAATAATGCGTGGTCGCGATAACGTTCGTCGATGTTGCGTTCGTCATATTTTTGATTTTGTTTAATTGCAATTACCTGAGCCGTGCCGGTTTTTCCAGCGAACGCATACTCCGCGTTTGCACCTGCGAGCGCGGCGGTACCGCCAGGTCTTGTTACGTCGAGCATTGCATCTTTAACTATTTTTAAATTTTCTGGTGTTAGCGAAACCAACCGGGCTGGGGGCTGCGCGATACTGCGAGATACATTTGTCGTGCTGTTAACAATTTTATTTACCAAGTGTGGCGTATAGACCGTGCCATTATTGGCAAGTATGCTCGTCGCCTGCGCCATTTGCAGGGGGGTTGAGGCGACATAACCTTGTCCAATTCCAACCGAGATAGTTTCGCCCGCGTACCATCTTTGATTAAATCGCTTTTGCTTCCACTCTTGCGAAGGTAAGATTCCTGGCGCTTCGCCTCCGATATCGATACCTGCTTTTTGGCCAAAGCCAAATCGGGAGATAAATTTATAGATATTATCTATCCCCAAATCATTTGCAAGGCCGTAAAAGTACGTGTCACACGAAATAACCAGTGCGCGATGTAAGTCAACATCACCGTGACCACCGACTTTCCAGTCGCGAAATTGATGACTACTTCCCGATAAGGTGTAATACCCCGGATCATGAATCGAGTAATGTTCGGAGCGTTTATTAAGCTCCAAGCCCGCCAGCGCCATGAAAGGCTTAAACGTTGACCCAGGAGGATATAGGCCTTGTAGTGCGCGATTGATAAGCGGTTTATCGAGCGATGTATTTAACGCGGTCCAAGATTTAGTGTCTATTCCATCAACAAATAAATTAGGGTCGAATCCGGGTTTGCTGATCAAGGCAAGGACGCTCCCGTTATTGGGGTCAATGGCGACCAGTGAGCCGCGGTATTCACCAAAAGCCTCGGCGGCGATTTGCTGTAAACCCCAATCTAAAGTCAGAATTAAATTATTTCCCGATATTGGCGGGGTGCGTGCCAGGGTACGCACCGCGCGACCGCTAGCGTCGACTTCTACTTGTTCGTATCCTGTAGTTCCGTGGAGTTCGCGCTCATATTTTTGTTCGATGCCCGTTTTTCCGATATGGTCAGTGCCACGATAATTGGCAAGCAGTTCGTTCTCTTCTAGATCTTCAATATCTTTATCCGTAATGCGGCCAATATGGCCGATGACGTGGGACGTAATCTCAGATCCCGGATATTGGCGAAACAATCTCGCATTGATTTCTACACCGGGAAAGCGATAGTGATTTGCGGTAAAACGCGCAACTTCTTCATCGGTGAGCCGGTTTCGTATGGGCAAGCTCAAGAAGCTTTTGCTCTCCCCTAGTAATTTTTTGAAGCGCCGTCTGTCTTTAGGAGTGATTTCTACCACGGTCGACAGCTCATCTATTAGTACTTCCAAATCGCGATTGATTTTGCTTGGCGCGATTTCCAGGGCGTACGCCGAGTAATTATGGGCGAGTACTATGCCGTTGCGGTCGATAATAAGACCTCGATTCGGAACGATAGGTACGATGGTGATACGGTTGCTTTCGGCAAGCGTTCGGTAATGCGCGTGTTGAACGATTTGCAGGTAAATAAAACGTGAGAATAACCCTAGAAAAGCAATCGCGACCAACGCGCCTGAAATTACCAAGCGCATGCGAAAATATTGTAATTCGCGCTGATGGTCTATTAGTGCTACTCGTCTGCGTCGGCTCATTCTCTATCGAAACTGCGTCGCGAACGCCGAGGTATTTCTAAACTCATATAAACGACTGGCCAAATTGCGGCGCCAGTCACGCAAGGGAGAAAAAATGTCCATCCAGGAAAATCTGCGCCAGATACTAAGCGGACAACTAAAATCACAAGCTGTGACAATACGAGAATTGGTAGTATGTGCAGAACTTGAAATCGCACGTCAAACATTTGTAAGCGGCGGCTTAAGAGCAGTGCTAAATAGACCAGTATCACATAAGCCATCGCATGTTGCCCTAGCAGGCTACCTTCTGCGACGTCCATAAATAGGGCTGCGACCCAAGCCGCGCCAAAACCGATCTTTAGCGGCTCGCGTATACACCAATGCAGCAGCACGACCGCAACCAAATCCGGGCGTAAATTCAGAGCCCAACCATGCCATGGTAGTACGTTGACTAACAACGCGACAAAGAGTGACGACCAAATAAGTCGACGACGTGCTGGTTCTAAGATTTCTTCTATTCGCGTTATTTCGATTCTCATCGGTGGCGTTCGCTTTTCTTCTTGCTCTTAGAATCAGCTTCCAGCGTATTCGGAGGTGTCTCGCGCACGAAGGAAAGTATGAGCACTTGGCTGTAATGATTTACACCCGCGGCGGGCGCACACAAAATTCTTGCGAACGCATAAGCCGCATTTCTTTCTATGGTCCTAACGAGTGCGACGGGCAATCCCATGGGGTAGTTACCGTCAATGCCAGAGGTGACTAACATGTCGCCGCTTTGTATGTCGATATTTGCCGGCTGAAAGCGCAATTCCATAAAGTCTTTTTGCCCAGTTCCGAATAACACGCCGCGTAACCCAGTGCGAACGACTTGGACCGGTACCACTTGGTCCTTGTCGGATATTAAGTTGATTTCGCTGCTTAGCCAATGAACACGATTCACCTGGCCAATTAGTCCAATATTGTCGACCACCGCCTGTCCCGGCAAAATACCTTGATGGCTTCCTTTGCCAACGACAATTTTCTGGGTAAACACATCGCGCGCAGTATAGAGTATTTCCGCTGCCGTGGACTTAATCGGCGACTGACCTTGTAACTTCAATAGTTCGCGGAGACGCGAATTTTCTGACTGCAAGGCTTGTGCCTGTTGGGTTATCTGGCTAGTCAACGCGTTTTCTTCTTTGAGCTCGGTATTTTCGCGGCGCAGTTGCGCGTGCGTTTCAACCGCCGCGTTAATACTGGATGAGACTATCCCTGAAATACTGGTTAAACGTTGTAAGGGATACAGCGCGACAGAGACGATATTTCTTATCGATTCGAGGTGGCGAAAATGGGAGTCGCTAATTAGAAGTCCGCAGGACAAAAGAGAAAAAAGGGCTAGTCGAACCAAGAGCGCAGAGCCACGCCGAAAAAACGGCGGCGCCTGAGTATCAATAGATTGTGTCAAGGGTAAAAACTAAGTTCGATACCACGGTTTTTATTTCGAGTGCAGCCTAGTTTTATAACGCCCGGTTTCTTATCCCGACGTCGCACGTCATCAATCGTCAGTGAACAGGCTATCAAATTTATCCATCTTATCGAGCGCCTTTCCCGAGCCTCTCACCACGCAAGTTAATGGATCGTCGGCCACGATGACCGGCAAGCCAGTTTCTTCCATAAGCAATCTGTCTATGTCGCGCAGTAATGCACCACCTCCGGTTAACACCATCCCTTTTTCTGCAATGTCCGCACCCAATTCCGGAGGCGTTTGTTCCAGGGCTGATTTGACGGCGCTGACAATACTATTCAGTGGATCAGTCAATGCCTCCAAAATTTCATTACTCGAGATCGTAAAACTACGTGGTATACCTTCGGCCAGATTACGCCCTTTTACTTCTTTCTCACGAACTTCACTGCCGGGAAATGCAGAGCCAATTTCTTTTTTAATACCTTCTGCGGTTGTTTCGCCGATCAACATACCGTAATTTCGACGGATATAGTTAATAATGGCTTCATCAAATTTGTCGCCACCTACCCTCACGGAATTGGAATAAACAATACCGCCAAGCGAAATGACACCCACTTCAGTCGTACCACCGCCGATATCCACCACCATAGAGCCCGTGGCCTCTTCGACGGGTAGGTCTGCGCCGAGCGCAGCCGCCATCGGTTCTTCGATCAATTTTACCTTGCGCGCTCCCGCGCCGTAAGCGGATTCACGAATCGCACGCCGCTCCACTTGGGTCGACCCGCAAGGAACGCAAATGACGATGCGCGGGCTAGGAGAAAATAAGCGCGAATCATGCACCTTCTTGATAAATTGCTTCAACATCTGTTCAGTAACGGTAAAGTCAGCGATAACCCCGTCCTTCATAGGGCGTATCACGGTGATGTTTCCAGGTGTGCGGCCTAACATGGCTTTTGCCGCCACGCCTACTTGCTGAATAACTTTCTTACCATTGGGACCGCCTTCTTGGCGTATTGCGACGACCGAGGGTTCGTCTAACACAATTCCTTTACCACGTACCCAAATAAGAGTATTCGCAGTACCGAGGTCAATTGCGAGATCATTTGAGAAGTAGCCAGTCAACATTCCAAACATAGTATTTTCCGAGTAGCGAGCGTCACGTATAAGTGCGACTATGATACCCTATTACACCGAATTCGATAAGAACTTGAGAGCAACGATGTCTCTATCATTAGATGACGTAAAAAGAATTGCACATCTGGCACGCATTGCCATCTCCGACGAGGAAGCAAAGGCGACACTTGGGCGGCTTACCGGCATCTTTAGCTTGATCGAAGAGCTTCAAGCCGTGGACACCAAGGGAATCGAGCCGATGGCGCACGCCCAAGACGTCAGTGTGCGTTTACGAGAAGACGTTGCAACCGAGACTGATCAGCGCGAGCTGTTTCAGTCTGGCGCACCCAAAGTTGAGGCTGGGCTTTATCTCGTACCCAAGGTGATGGAGTGATCGCCCGCCCTATAACTAGCCGCAAAGAATAACCGGATATGTTTAATGCCAGTCTGAACGAGCTTGGCCGTCAACTTGCCAAGAAAGAGTGCTCCAGCGTCGAGTTGACCGGAGAATTTCTTAAACGAATCAAAGCGCTGAATCCAAAATATAATGCCTTTATCTCAATCGATGAGGAAAAGAGCTTAGCGCAGGCGATTCAAGCCGATGCGCAGATCGCATCCGGCAAAGGCCAGCCCCTGACTGGAATACCCATCGCGCAAAAAGACATTTTTTGTACGAAGGGATGGCTGACCACTTGTGGTTCAAAGATGTTAGCGAATTTTGTTTCGCCCTACGATGCTCACGTCATCGAACGTTTCAACGAGGCGGGCGCGGTTATCCTGGGTAAGACCAATATGGACGAATTTGCCATGGGGTCTTCGAACGAAACCTCATTTTTCGGACCAGTTAAGAATCCTTGGGACGTGGCGGCTGTGCCAGGTGGCAGTTCCGGAGGATCGGCCGCGGCAGTCGCAGCGCGTATGGCTCCCGCGGCAACGGGCACAGATACGGGCGGGTCTATTCGGCAACCGGCAGCATTAACTGGGATCAGTGGAATTAAGCCGACCTATGGTCTGGTTTCCCGCTACGGGATGATCGCTTTTGCTTCCAGTTTGGATCAAGGTGGCCCAATGGCAAAATCTGCCGAGGACTTAGCCCTATTGCTTAATGCAATGGTTGGGTTCGACCCACGGGATTCCACCAGCTTGGCGCGCGCGCCGGAAGATTACACTCAAGAGCTAAATAAGCCGTTACAGGGCGTAAAATTAGGCGTACCAAAAGAATACTTTCAGGAAGGGTTAAGTGCGGATGTCGCAAAGGCGATTGACGCAGCGATAGCCCAATATCGTAAGCTAGGTTGTGAGACTGTCGACGTAAGCTTACCCAATACAAGTTTGTCGATTCCCGTTTATTACGTGCTCGCGCCTGCGGAAGCGTCGAGTAATTTGTCGCGATACG
>CANMPU010000044.1 GCA_947499755.1 Betaproteobacteria bacterium
GGTGCAATAACCACAGGTAGTGAGCGAGTACATGATCACTTGGTTGTTCGTCGCAAGCGCAGTCGAGATATTTTTCTCTGTCTGTGCCCCGCTGCCAAGATAATGAAATGCAAGATACGCACCCGCAATGATCGCAATTAACTTAAGCGCTTTTCCCATACCCACTCCTGTGTTGCGCTTATTTGCTTGCAAGCGCCAGTATCAATTCGTTTAGACGTTTTACAAAACCTGCTGGATCCTCTAGTTCACCACCTTCCGCAAGCAACGCTTGGTCGAATAATAGGTGGCTCCAATCGGAAAACCGTGCATCTTCGCTTTTTAAGCGCTGCACGATAGGGTGTTGCGGATTGATTTCAAGAATGGGTTCGCTACTCGGGATCGGCTGACCCATCGCCTTCAGCATGCGCTCCAGATTCGCACTCATATCATATTGTTCTTTGACTACACAGGCCGGAGATGAGGTTAAGCGATGCGTAACACGCACCTCTTTGACTCTATCACCCAACGCGTCTTTGATCTTGTTGATGAGCTCTTTATACTCATCTACCTGTTGCTCCCTCACTTTCTTTTCTTCAGCGTCCTCAAGTTGCCCGAGATCAAGATCGCCCTTGGCAACTGATTGTAATTTTTTGCCTTCAAATTCGGTGAAATGGGTCATCACCCATTCGTCAATACGTTCGTATAGCAGTAGTATTTCTATGCCTTTTTTACGGAATATTTCCAGTTGCGGACTGTTCTTAACTGCATTGAACGTCTCCCCAGTGGCATAGTAGATTTTGTCTTGGCCTTCTTTCATGCGCCCAATGTAGTCATTTAAGGAAACCTCTTGCGCCTCAAAGTCGTTATGCGTGGAAGCAAAGCGCAACAGCTTAACAATGCGCTCGCGATTGGCGAAATCCTCACCAACTCCTTCTTTAAACACGCGCCCAAATTCGCTCCAGAACGTTTTGAATTTGTCTTGGTGGTTTTCGGCAAGGTCTTCGACCATTCCCAGTACTTTTTTCACCGAGCCAGCGCGTATGGCTTCAACATCTTTTGATTCCTGCAATATTTCACGTGAGACGTTTAGCGGTAGATCGTTGGAATCGATTACACCACGCACAAAGCGTAAATAATGCGGCATCAGTTGCTCGGCATCATCCATGATAAACACGCGGCGCACGTAAAGCTTTATGCCGTGGCGATGTTCGCGATCCCACAGATCAAAGGGCGCGCGAGTAGGGATATACAATAGCTGTGTGTATTCTTGCCGACCCTCAACCTTGGTATGAATATGGCACAGTGGTGCTTCGAAATCGTGCGCGACATGTTTGTAATATTCATCATACTGCTCTTGTGTGATTTCAGATTTAGGGCGCGCCCACAACGCGTTCGCTTGATTGACGCTTTCATCTTCATCTTTATCTGCCTTTTTCATGATGATAGGCAAAGTGATGTGGTCGGAGTACTTGCGTAGTATGGATTTCAAACGGAAATCGTCAAGGAACTCGTCTTCATCCTTCCTTAGATGGAGGATCACGTCGGTGCCACGATGTTCCTTGGTGACGTTTTCTAAGGAATACTCACCCTCGCCGCTCGACTCCCAATGTACGCCGTGCTCTGCCGTCAACCCCGCACGCCGCGTAATGACTTCTACCTTTTCCGCCACAATAAACGAGGAATAGAAACCCACACCAAATTGTCCGATAAGATGCGCGTCCTTGGCTTGGTCCCCGGTAAGCGAATTAAAGAATTCTCGTGTTCCAGATTTGGCAATGGTGCCAATGTGATCGATCACCTCTTGCCGCGACATTCCGATACCGTTGTCGCATAGGGTAATCGTGCGTTTATCCTTATCGAAACTAACACGTATCTTTAATTCGCTGTCGTTTTCGAATAACGCGCTATCAGTCAGCGCTTCGAAGCGCAATTTGTCTGCTGCGTCAGAGGCGTTGGATATGAGCTCACGAAGAAAAATTTCTTTATTACTGTATAAAGAATGAATCATGAGCTTTAGCAACTGCTTTACCTCGGCCTGAAAGCCTAGGGTTTCTTTCGCTATTTCTTTTTCCATCGAGAACGTTCTCCAGTGTCCAATAATCTTATAAAAATTGAGGCGAAAACTGGATTTTCAAGTCCAGGCTGCCATTTTACCCCATGTGTTTCTGCTATGATTAATAAACTCCCTAACCGCTAAGGTAAAGAAAAATCTTAACCTCTCTTGACGACAAACTCGTGGTGGCAATTTCCTCGCGCGCACTCTTCGATTTTGAGGAAGAAAATGCCATCTACGAGAAAAAAGGTTCCAAAGCGTACCAAGAATTTCAGCTGCAGCGCCTTGATACGCCCGCCAACCCTGGGATTGCCTTTATTTTGGTAAAAAAATTGTTGGCATTTAATACTGCCGCCCAACAACGCGTCGAAGTGGTCGTATTGTCGCGCAATGACCCGGTGAGTGGGTTGCGTGTGTTCAAATCTGCGGAAAAGAACGACTTGCCGGTTACTCGTGGCGTGTTTCTACGGGGCCGTTCACCTTACGAATATTTGAACCCGCTTAGGGCAGATTTATTTCTCTCGGCAAACCAAGACGACGTGCAATTGGCGATTCAAGAAGGAATTGCCGCCGCACGCGTGTATGCGAAACCCCAACAATCAATTGAAACCCATCCCGATGAGGTACGTATTGCCTTTGACGGCGATGCGGTTTTGTTTGCCGACGAAGCGGAACGCGTTTTTCAGTCTCACGGATTGGAGGCTTTTCAGGCGCATGAAAAACGCCATGCAGCAACGCCATTGCCTCCCGGCCCGTTTAAACCTTTTCTACAAGCCCTGCACTCCTTACAAAAAAATCTGCCTGCTGGTGTAAAAATGAGAATTCGTACCGCGTTGGTAACGGCTCGCAGCGCGCCCGCCCATGATAGAGCCGTCAAAACCTTAATGAGTTGGAATATTGAAGTGGACGAAGCGCTGTTTTTAGGCGGCATGGATAAAGGACCGTTCTTGCAAGTTTTCCAACCAGATTTTTACTTTGACGACCAACTGCGCCATTGTGAATCGGCCTCGCGTGTTACCGCGACCGGCCATGTCGATTCTGGCGTAGTCAACGAAAAGTTGCGGGCGATTGAAAAAGCAAAATAGCTGGGAAGGCACCGCCCTCAACCGCTTAACAGGTTGGGCTCAGCGCGGTAAGTCGTTTCCGCTTGGGATTTAAGATTCACGTAGTCAATCTTACCTATCCCTAATAACGGCAGTTCTTTCATATACACGATGCGTTGCGGTAGCGCTAACTCTGGAATGCCTAGAAATAACCAGTCTCTTCTCTAAGCTCCCGTTTTGCAGTTGTTAACGGGTTTTCATTAAACTCGATTTTACCAGCGGGCAGTTCGTAGAAATGGCGCCGCACAGAATAACGATATTGACGTTCCAGCAAAACTTCGCCACTGTCCAGCAGCGGTATGATGACTGCAGCCCTAGGATGCACGATAGTTTCGCGTCGCGCAGTCGCGCCGTCTGGTAAACATACTTCATCTTCGTTTACACGGAGCAGCTTGCCACGATACACCACAGTCGAGCTTAGTTTTTTTTAGTGAAATCAGATGAGTTCATGGACGATGCCCTAGCCGCTTAGGGATAGCGCCTATAATGAATCTCTTATAGCTTGGTCGCAAAGCGAGACTAGCCAACCGGGCATAATTCCGAATCCTAATACCGCCAACCCATTCAGCGACATCAAAAAGCATACGTCTAGCGGCGCGCGTAATGGCGTGTTGTCTTCGGGCGCATCAAAATACATGAGCTTCACCACTCGAAGATAATAAAACGCGCCGATAAGAGAAAAAATTACTGCGGTAACAGTCAACCAAATATAGCCCGCGCTTAAAACAGCTTGTAACACTGAAAGTTTCGCATAAAATCCCACCATCGGTGGAATTCCGGCGAGCGAAAACATCAACATTAGCATGATGAATGCATACCATGGATTACGTGTGTTGAGCCCCTTAAAGTCATTTAAGTTTTCTGCCTCAAAACCCTCGCGCGATAACACGATAATCATGCCAAATGTACCAAGACTCATCACGGCATAAACCACAATATAAAATAACGCGGAGCTATAGCCGTTGATATCGCCGCTTAGAATACCGAGCAAAAGGAAGCCCATGTGCGATATAGATGAATAGGCAAGCATGCGCTTTAGATTTGTTTGCGCGATGGCAGTAATATTGCCAATTGCCATAGACAATACCGCCAAAACAATCAACATGCCTTGCCAATCGAGTACTAAGCCATGCAATGCTTCTACCAATAAGCGCATCGTAAAACCAAACATCGCGAGCTTAGGGGTGGTACTGATTATCAATGTGACCGCGGTGGGTGCGCCATGATAGACATCTGGCACCCACATGTGAAAAGGTGCGATGCCAAATTTAAAGCAGATTCCAGTAACCAGAAACACTAATCCAAATACTAATACCATGCGATCAACTTGGTTGGTCGCTATGGCTGTAGCTATTTTCCCCAGTTCTAAGCTCCCGGTAGCACCGTAAATCATCGACATGCCGTAGAGTAGAACACCCGATGCGAGCGCCCCTAAGACGAAATATTTCATACTCGCCTCAGTGGCGACGCGCGAGTCACGCTGTAATGCGACCAACGCATATAAACATAACGACAATAACTCCAGGCCGAGATAGAGCGTCAAAAGACTATTCGCGGAAACCATTACCATCATGCCCAGCATGGCAAATAAGGTCAGAACGAAGAATTCACCTCTATACATTCCACGCGCGATAAGATATTTACGCGAGTACACCAACGTTAGCGCTGTCGCCAAATACAAAATAAACTTGATCAGGTCTGACAACAAATCATCGACGAACATCCCATTAAACGTGTAGGTAATTCCGCTACGAAAGGTAATCAAGGTCGCGCAGGCACAGCCGAGTATCGCCAGCTGCGTCAGTGCAAAAGTCACGACCCTATTCTTCTGGCTCAAGAATGAATCTATGATCAGAATAATCGACGCCGCGGCAAGCAGAAATATTTCTGGAATGGCGGGTATTAAATTTGGAATCGGATACGTCATAGTGATCGCCTAAGGCATTGCGCCCTTTCCTTGTTGAACGTGATGTAACAATTCGTTTACCGGCCCATGCAGCACTTCGGTAAACGGTAGCGGATAGACACCCATTCCTAGCACTGCAATCGCCAATATGCTTAGCACTAATATTTCTCTCGCTGATACATCGCTTAATTTGTTCACCCGGTCGTTGCCGACGTTGCCAAACACGACACGCTTATACATCCACAGAGAATAAGCAGCGCCGAATATTAAGGTCAGACCAGCCGCCGCCGCGTACCAAAAATTTGCTTTCATGGCACCACTAATCACCATGAACTCACCGACAAATCCGCTGGTACCGGGTAAGCCCGCGTTTGCCAACGCAAACAACATGAAGAACGCGGCAAATATCGGCATTTTGTTCGCCACACCGCCATAATCCGCAATCATGCGCGTATGCATTCTGTCATAAAGCACCCCCACGCAAAGGAACAGCGCTGCGGATACGAAGCCGTGCGAGATCATTTGCACTAACGCGCCTTCGACGCCATACGCGTTGAAGACAAACAATCCCAAGGTCACAAAGCCCATATGTGCTACCGAGGAGTACGCAATCAGCTTTTTCATATCGGATTGCACCAAGGCCACGAAGCCGATGTAGACAATGGCAATCAATGACAATGCAATCATTAGTCCAGCCAATTCCTTACTTGCATCTGGGGTGATCGGGAGGGAAAAACGTAGAAAACCATATGCACCTAGCTTGAGCAATATGGCAGCCAGTACCACGGAACCACCAGTGGGTGCTTCAACGTGGGCGTCGGGCAACCACGTATGCACGGGCCACATTGGGACCTTTACCGCGAACGCGGTGAGAAAACCGATAAAAATGAGAATCTGCCGCGTAAGCGTCAAAGGTAATTTATTGTAGACTTCTAACTCAAAACTGCCTCCGGAGTTGATATAAAGATAAATAAATGCCACCAGCATTAACAGTGACCCTAACAATGTGTAGAGGAAAAACTTAATCGCCGCGTATACTCGATTTTGCCCACCCCATACACCAATAATCAAGAACATTGGAACCAGGGTCGCCTCCCAAAATGCATAAAACAAAATTGCATCTTGCGCGCAAAAAACACCATTTATCACTCCGGACATAATGAGAAACGCACTGAAATACTGAGCAACTTTCGTATCTACGACTTTCCAACCAGCAATAACCACTAAGGGCGTGGTGAAGCTATTCAATAAGATAAACCACAGCGATATGCCGTCAATACCGAGATGATAGTTAATGTTGAAGCGCACTATCCAAGGCGCCAATTCCGTAAACTGCATTCCGCTGACACCCACA
Organism: Betaproteobacteria bacterium; assembly: GCA_947499755.1. Classification (GTDB taxonomy): domain Bacteria; phylum Pseudomonadota; class Gammaproteobacteria; order Burkholderiales; family CANMPU01; genus CANMPU01. The sequence continues at coordinate 6,396 of CANMPU010000044.1, forward strand.
TCGAATTGAAAGTACAGCGGAAGCGATACGCAAAAACCCGCAAGCGAGCCAATTAACGCTAAAACGCGTGCTGTAGCTGCGTTGCGGTCTGAGCGCGTAAATAATACCGCGATGCCGAATACGACCGGCAGCCAAATTACAAGACTTAATATCGGTAATCCAAAAAGCATATCTCTTTTCCTAAGTTAGCCCAATAAATGACTACTTTACGCGACCAACATCTCCTCTTTATTTTTCATATCACCTCACGTGGCGCAGCCCGAATAACGCGAGTAAAGTAATCGCGATGATCATGGAAAACGCATAGTGATAAATATATCCGGTCTGAATGCGCCGTATAAAACTCGCGGCGATTCCCACTAGGCGAGCGCTTCCGTTTACGATAAAACCATCGATGAATTTTATGTCACCGAATTTCCAGATTCCGCTCCCGAGCGCGCGCGCACCGCGCGCAAAAAACCAATCGTAAAACTCGTCAAAATAATACTTGTGTTCTAATAAGCGATTCGCGACCAACGAGTTTGCCTTGATCTTTCCCGGTAACTGCGGATAGGCAATATAAAGTAACCACGCGACGACCATTCCGGCGAGCGCGAGCCAAAATGGCGCCGCTGTTATCCCATGAAGCGCGAACGACGCAGCGCCGTGGAACTCTGCCTTTAGACGCACCAACACATCATGTGGCCCCGCAACGAATATGGAATGCTGGAAAAAGTTACCGAACACCATGGGCTCGATATATGCCCAACCGGCATATATCGATGGAATCGCCAACGCTATTAAGGGTAGGGTAATTACCCAAGGAGATTCACGCAGATGTTTGCGCGCGTGATCGTCTACTAAACACGGGCCGTGAAACGCCATGAACAGTAGCCGAAAACTATACAGCGCAGTAAAAAATACGCAGCTTAAAATAGCAATATAGGCGAACCCAGAGCCGGGAAGATGCGATGCCTGGGTTGCCTC
>CANMPU010000045.1 GCA_947499755.1 Betaproteobacteria bacterium
TTCCCCAGAATATTTTGCGATTCCCACCAAATCAGGCGGAAAATTCAGGCCAAGAAAGAGCAGGCGCATTTATTCTCTCTACTATCCGCCAGATTTACCTTGCCCTAGAAGGGACGAGTTCATATAGGAATCGTGGGAAATCAGTATTTTCCTGGAAGGCCTATGACTAATATACAATATGGGTTTTTGTGAATACAAGGTAAATCCCGAAGCCTTTAGCCTAATCACTCTTCTAGGCGGAAACCAACGGAAATACGTGTGATCATTTCAATTTTTCAAAACTCTATGCACAAGCGAATTTTTCGTTCGTCTTCAGCGCAAATTATTGTTTTTATCGCTCGGTTTGCGCAGCAGATTTTACTCGTGCCGCTGTTTCTCGTGAGTTGGGGCACGCTGGCCTATGCGGACTGGTTGTTTCTTTATTCTGCGACTCTTTTCGCATCCTTCGCGGACTTTGGTATGCAAACCTATTTCGCGAACAGGCTGCAGGAAACTTGGGCAAGACAAGAAACGGCGGAACACCAGCAGGTATTCTCTACCATGCTGGGTGCGCATCTTTTAGCAATCTGCCTTGTTATATCGGCCGCCGCGTTGTCGACACTTGCGATTGAGCCCGCAACACTGTTTAATCTTCGTGTCATTTCGCCGGATGTGGCAACAAAAATCTTATGGCTTCTCTCCGGCACAACCATTCTGGGCGTCATTCAAGGCGTGTTCGTCCAGCTCTATCGGGCCCGTGAGCGTTTCGACCGTACGGCAAGCGCCGCAACATTACTACTCGTTCTGCAAACGATGGCAATTAGTGCGGCTCTATCCTTCAAAGCAACGCCCCTTGAAACCGCTTGGGCTAATTTTGCGGCTTCTGGCCTGTCATGTTTGCTGATTATGTACGACTGCAAGCGAATCTATCAAGACATTCGATATCGTCTCGCCTTACCGGATCGTAGGGGGTGTTTGGAAATTTATGCCAAAGCGCCCTTCTTTATGCTGTCGAACATGGCTGCGCTGGGTGTGCAGAATGGCCCCGTTCTGGTGGTCGGACAGTTTGCGACGTCGCCGATCGCTATCGTTTCCTTTACTCTATTGCGAACTTTTACTGGCCTAATCCGTATGGTCGCCAATCAGTTTGCAATGAGCACGACCGTTGAAATAGTGCATCACCACATGGCTGGAAAGGAGCGAGCTGGGATTAGTCGGTTGTTCCTTGATGCCACCGCGACCATTACTGCAATAATCGGAGCTCCTAGCGGACTACTATGGGTAATTGGTAGTTTCATGCTGGCGATTTGGAGCCGCCATCATTTAGCGTTTGACCGAAATATTTTCACGGCTCTACTCTTGGCGGCTGTGTTAGCGGCACCCGCGCAGATTCCAACCATTTTCCTGGCCTACACCAACCGTCCACGCTCGATGGCGATCTCAAATGTGGGGTTATTGGTATTTGGTGTTGGCTTAGGCATACCGGCGACGATTTTTTATGGCGCTGGCGGTATGGCTTGGTTGTTGCTAATTGTGGAAATGGTTTTGTTTCCAGGATATCTGGCCCACAAGGTATGTGCTTTGTTCCATTTTTCCTATCTACGATTTCTTATGTTTAGCTTTGGGATCGCCATGACGACGATGGTGCTGGGCGGTTTTCTTGCCCAAGTCCTTTTGAGCCTGATCCGCCCGGATTCGATCTATAAGCTGATAGGCTTTGGCGCCGCTTGGGTTTGCGTCGTAGTGGTAGTTGTTGCCGCAGTCAGCGCCTCGGCGCGCGCCTATCGCCGACCCTATTAGCCCAGCAGGCTAATTCTTACGCGCGACAAGATAGTAACCAAGACAAAGGGTATTTACCGAAGAGGCCGTGGGCTTCTTGAGATAAAGGTAAAACATTGCTGGAAACAGGACCAACTTTGCAAAAAAACTATGATATTTGGCCGCCCAAATCAATCCAAGCAAATGATGTCGATAATAATCTCCAACTGGCAATAGGAGCTCTATGTTGAGTTTATTTTCTGCAGTAAATTTTTCATACCAGCGGTCTGTAAACCCGTTATAGAAAAAAAATGGATCCATGTGGCGAATTGAATTACTGGGCGTAGTGATTATGAGGGTCCCATTTTTTTTTAAAAGGCGGCTAAACTCCTTCATCGTTTCTATTGGATAGGGAATATGTTCAAATACTTCACTACAAAGAATCGCGTCAAAGGTTTCCGGTTTTTCATCAATGTCCCAGATATTGCCTACATAATCTGGGAGAGCGCAGGGATAGTCTTCTGTGCTATTCGAAAAAATGGATTTTTTTTCGTCGACTTTGAATTCTCCGAAATCTTGGCTACGATATTCCAGGTGGCTACATGCCAGACGATATGGCTGCGACCCCGCGCCGGCGTCCAAAATTAGTGATCCAGCTGGAATACCAGCTAGCATTTTAATAATGAACTGATCTCTGACATGTTGATAGTTTAAGGCTAACAACGCACGGTCAAGAGGCCCAAAAATACCGAGCAGGCGTCGATACGCCGTGCGTTTTCTCTTCGCGTCACCTATTTTCTGTACCGGGTTAACTGACATTTTTCCTCATATTTTCATCCTGTAGCCTGCAAGGCCGTCCCCCGTAAACTGGAGCCGGTGGTCTAGAATGCGTTCCATTCCGGCGTCCAAAAGCTGACCATCGAGCGTATACCAGTTGAGGCCGCGGTCTTTCAGCACGGATTCATGGTATTCTAGTAAGATCGAGCCAACACGTTTAGCCATGATAGCAGGCGCCAGGCTTTCGATCACTTCTTTCTCGTAGCCTTCGACGTCAACCTTTACAAGATCGACATATTGCACACTATTATTGTCCAATAATGTAGAGAAAGAAATTGTTTCCACCACCTGCTGTTCGGCGCCCCATCGATAAGGGCGCACGATAGAGGTTGCGCCAGTATTGTTCGATGGCCATAGGCTGATGGTAGCTGAAGGTGCATCGGACAATGCCGCCAGGATGATCTGGCAATTGTGAATTTTGTTGAGTGCAAGGTTAATTCTTATTACGTCTTCGAGTCGTGTTTGGGGTTCAACAAGCAGAACTAATCCGTCAGGTCCAGCTTGCTTGCCTGCAACACAGCTGATGTAGCCTTCATTGCCGCCGATATCCACGAAGGTACCGCCGACCGGCAAAAATTCGGATACGAGTTCGCACATCTCGCGCTCATATTCCCCTGTTGAAACAAGGAAATTACCAAGCGCTGACAAGGGATCAACATACATCTCAATCCCGACCTTGGTGGAAATGATTGTTCGCCTTTCTTGTTTCCGAAACATACCCAAAAGGAACATCTGCAGGCTTGCAGGGCGGACCTTCATTAGACCACGGAGGCGCCGGGATTCGTCGAGCACTTGTTTAGTCATGGTTTCTTTCCAAAGTTGAGAATAAAGAACGGCAAAAAGGCACCAACAGTAATCGCCCATTTTTACTACGAAGGGGTGCCCTTAGGATGCCTGACACGCTCCAACCACAAAACGAAAGCTAAGGCTATGCATGGAAAAGCAGCCCATGATAAAATTATATACGGACCTCGTATTGAAAGGAACATGACGGCTGTGTTGAGAATAAATGTGCCTGCTCCAAGCAATCGGACGCCAGGGTACTTGGATTTTGTCGAGGCTTTTGCCAGGACAGCGGTAATAACCATGGGTAAGAAGGAGTAAAAAAGTACACCAGGAATTCCAGCATCTGCCATCTTTTCGAAAAGAGGGTCATATTGTGCGTTTAACTCAATTTGATTTCTGTCGTACATTATCCGGACAACGTCCGTAGCCGGTTTATCTGGAAAGAAGCGGCGGGGAAAAAAGATCGAAAAAAGCTGAAAGAAAACTATTCCAAAATATTCATTGCGAAAGGCCACGATGTTGTCCATACCGGAAAAATAATAGAGCGCTGCAAAGGAATTGAATTGCAAATATTGCTGCTTCGTAATTCCCACGCGCAAAAGATCAAAAACGTTGACTTGGGTAAAATCGAATCCAGTTTGTGACGCAAATTTCATCCCGCTAGCGAAGATAACTATCAGGCCTAATACGGGTATTAAAATTAGAAAAACCCAATAACGAAAAATTCTTTCAAAATAAATATTGCGTAAAAATAGAGCGAGACAACAGCACCAAATTGGGAGCAACATAGCTGTGCGGCTAGTAGCGAAAAGCAGCGATATGACCAGTTCAATTATTACAATCGTCATTACTAAGGCTATGCGCTGCGGAGTATTCGCTGGTATCAACAGTAAGGCCATTGCCCCCATTACGACGAGTGGGCCAAGCAGTAAGACAAGCGAAAAGTCTGTGCTGACTTGGTTGATGGCGTACATCACGAAGCTTAATGCTGCCAAACCGAAGAACGCTGCCAAAACCGGTTTGCGGAAATTCTGCATGTCTTCAAAGATTCGTCTTGGGATTGATATATAGGGCGCCACGAGTGTCAGCATGCAGGAGAGAATAATGGCAGTGACATACACAGGGTAGGAGCCAAATATACGGGAAGGAAATTCAATACTTTGGCTGATCAGGGAAATGGAATTCCATGTTCCCAACCAGAAAGTATGCGCGAATAGATAAATAATGCGATAATCAAAAATTGGAACCCTGAACCGCAAAAGTTCGACAATGATCCAAGTCGGCAGTATGGGCACCAAAATGGCACTCATAATCGGATCTATTGGGACCATGGCGAAAAGGAAAATCGCAATTGCCGCAATTCTCAGGCAGGCCCATTGCCATGCCAGGCCTTCAGGGGCGGGAATAACCGGCTTCTTGAACGGTGTGGCGTCAGGGAATGCCATGTCTTTTTGATCCAGAGGAAGCAGGATAACTTGCCTGTTCGATTTAAGTTATTCCCGTTTATCCTCGTCTGTCCGGAATATGGAATTACCTGGCAGCAGGTATTTGTATCCAATGATAGAGAAAAAAATTATTTGAAAAACCACAACGATTACAAGAACCTGCCATCTGGGTCGGGGCCAATTCGGTTTAACGGACGTAAAGGGCTCATCCAATAGTTGTACCGAATATGGAAGGTCGCTCTTTGCCATTAATAGCTTGGATGCACTTGTCATGACTGATGGATACAAGATTTCGCGCAGGTTCGGTTCTCCAATTATCCTCAACTGCTCGCTTATGTACTTTATTTCATTTTGGGCGCGATAAGCCGCTCGTTGTTTGAGAATACCATCTGCCTCTTTAATCAGGATTGTGAGAACGCGTGTAGCCAATTGGGGGTTATTGGCGCTGAATGTTACTGTAATCGTTTGCGTTTGCAGGTTCGGCGTTACACCCAGGCCGTTGCTGATCGCATTATAGATCATTTCGGAGCGGGGTTGCGGTTCGTTCGGTATTCCAAGAATTCTTTTGATTCCGCCCTTTATTTTTGACGCAAACCCGTTTTGTATATTATCCCGGGGAAGACCAAGCATATCGCCGACATGATATTTCTTGTCTACTATGCGGGCCAGATTGACACTGGTCAGGAGTCCTTGGAAATGTCCAAAACCTCCTGAAAGATTGTTGGCGTTCAGGCTTACGCCCAAGGCTGCTGAAAGCTGGCCAACGCCGCCCAACGCCGGGCGATTATCGTCCCCCGCAGGGGCGAGGACAGCAGCTGCTTGGTAGGATGCAGGAGTGATGGCTACCCAAACCAAACCGATAACGACGGAGACTGCTGTGACAATTATATGAAGTGTCTTCTTTTTAGCCTTACTCAAATGTTTCTGCGCTTCGATAATAGTATCGGTCGCAGCCACGATGAGGGCATATGCTTCCCTGGACTTAGCCGAATATGACATTAATATGGCCCCTTCAATGGAAGCTGAAATACCTTTTTGCGAGGTACCTTGTAAAAGTATTCAAGATACGGCACTCTGCCTCCATACTCTCAACTTAACAAGCCCTAGTTAAAATGACTAATATATTTATTAAAAACAGAGAAAAATATTGGAATATATCGGTAATTTATGATTACATTATATTATAAATTGATGCTTGGATGAAAGATAATATCGTTGTTGTTAGTCCTGGACGTTTCGGTAGTTTCGATCTCGCCGAGCAATTGCAAAGATCTGGTCGCCTAGCGGCTATTTATTCAGGCTATCCCCGATTTAAGCTGCGCAATACCGGCGTTTTGCCCCAATACATTCATACATTTCCATGGATTCAGACACCATACCAGGCTTTATGGCGAATCGGAGGCGTCCCTAGATCTATCTTGCGGGAATTGGCCTGGCAGTCAGTAAAATGGATTGATGCTTATGCGGCACACACGTTGCCAGAATGCGGCTTAGTTAGCGCACTTTCTTCTGTCGGTCTAAAGACGGGAACCGAAATTAAGCGGCGGGGTGGTGTTTATGTTTGCGATCGTGGTTCGACGCATATTCTGTGGCAGAAGCGCATTCTCGATCAGGAATACGACACCGTCGGTCTACCATGGGATGGTGTCGATCACAGGTTTCTGAAGCGCGAGCTCGCCGAGTATGCGCTTGCCGACGGCATTACCCTGGGTTCACGCTTCAGCCTCAGGACCTTCATCGAAGAAGGTGTGTCACCGAAAAAACTTTATTTGGCCAATCACGGTGTAAATCTTTCCATCTATCACCGCACTGCCGAACGGGCGCCGAATTTTCGCGTTCTTTTTGCTGGACTCCCTATCGTCCGCAAGGGCGTCCATCATCTTTTGCAGGCGTTTCGCAAGGCGAGCCTACCTGGTGCAGAACTGGTATTCGTCGGACCAACTTCGCCAGAGCGCGATTTTCTGCTACAGCGCTATCCGACAGACAACGTGGTCATTCGGGGATTTCTTTCTCGAGAGGAATTGGTGGAAGAAATGTCGCGCGCCAGTGTACTTGTGTTGCCCTCAATTGAAGATGGGTTCGGTTTGGTGATAGTGCAGGCGCTCGCATGCGGTTGCCCTGTAATCGCTTCACGAAACACCGGCGCGGAAGATATATACGAGGATGGCAAAGAGGGCTTTATCATACCGCCGCGCGATGTGGACGCATTGGCCGACCGGCTGACGCAGCTCTATCGGGACAGCGCTCTTTTAGAATCTATGTCAGAAGCTGCGTTAAACTGTGTGGAAAAGCTAGGAGGTTGGGACAGCTACGGTCGTGTCATCCAGGGAATTTTCGACGAACTGCTCGCGGCCAATCGAGCGAACTAAACAATTTCAGAAAATACCGCTGCTAGTTGCCTGGCTTCATTCTCTATCGAATAAAGGCCGGCGCGGATAATTCCCCGTTCTTTGCAACGCGCGCTCAGACTACTGTCGG
>CANMPU010000046.1 GCA_947499755.1 Betaproteobacteria bacterium
TCAGCAATTTCTGCCATGCCCATCGGCATGCCCGGGTGCCCGGAGTTAGCCTTTTGCACTGCATCCATCGCTAGTGCCCGAATCGCGTTCGTTAAATCTTTGCGCGTCGCCATGTAAATGGTCCTCTTAAAAAAAATACGGAATGCCCCTAAAAATCAGGATTCGTTTCTTCGTCATATCGCGGGAAACCGTCGATCAGCGTATCCGTTAATCTAGAATGCGGCGGAAACCAATAATTGGATTCCTAAGCTAAAGATAATCTTTGCTAATTATAAGTTAAAGCTGCCGCTTAGGCGACGTTGGCTTCCGTGGTGGCCGTTAGCCATCGATTTTTTTTGAAATTCGTATTCCGAGTTGCTTAAGTTTTCGGTAAAGGTGGGTGCGTTCTAGACCACTTTTTTCAGCGACGCGGCTCATATTGCCACGCTCCTTCTCCAAATGGTGTTCAAAATAGGCTTTTTCAAAAGCGTCCCTGGCGTCGCGCAATGCCAATTGAAACTGAAAGATCTCACCTACCGCTGGCATGCCAACCTCGAATTGCGCTAATACGCGGGCGACATCGGCAACCGAAATCCCCTCTCCCAGAGCGGTAATCGCCAAGTTATGCACTGCCGCTTCGAGTTGCGCTAAGTTTCCCGGCCAGTCAAATTGGCGCAATGCATTGAGCGCGGCCGTATTTAGCTGCTTTATTGGAATTTGGTTTGTCTCGACGCAGCGTGCTAGCATTAGGCTCGCAAGTTCGGGAATATCTTCCTTATGTTCGCGTAGACTCGGCACTTTTACGGTAAGCGCGCTAATCGCTTGGAACAACTTTACATCAAAGTTCCCCTCGGCCACCAGACCGGGTAACGCCTTTGCAGTCGCACAAAGTAGTTGTACATTAAACTTTTCTAGTTTGTCGAGTTGCTGCAACAATCCCTTTTGTTCGAGTCGAGTAAGTCGGGTCACTTCGTCTATAAACAGCGTGCCGTCACGCGCCTGGTTCAGAAGATCCAGCGGACTTTCTGCCAATGGCGCGAAATTATCCGGCGCGCACCATGCGGTCTTAGTGCGGTGGAGAAAATCAGCACAAACATCGACCCCCGATCCCGGCTCTGCGACAAACAACACTGGCAATCTAAGTCCGTTGATCTGCTCTAGACGCTGCTTCAAATCCAACATCGGTGGCGCTTTCCCCAGGCTATCGAGCGAGAGCGTGGGTCTAATCTGCGCAGTACCGCGCTTAAGCGCGCGGCCCACCGTTGCCAATAATTTTTGTAGTGCAATCGGCTTTTCCAGGAAATCATAAGCCCCAATACGCGTCGCCTCCACCGCCGTTTCTATGGTGCCGTGCCCCGACATGACCACTACCGGCATCGTAAGCAATCCCGCGCTCGCCCATTCCTTTAGCAATGTAATGCCATCGGTATCCGGCATCCAGATGTCGAGCAAAACCAAGTCTGGCTTCACCCTGCCGCGGAGCTCCCGCGCTTGACCGGCATTTTCTGCAAGGTGTACATCGTAGCCCTCGTCTTGCAGGATCTCGGAGAGTAACTCTCGAATGCCAACTTCATCATCAACAACCAATATTTGATTCATGCGTTTTTCCTCGGCTATCCCGATTTCGCCACTTGTTGCTCCGTCTCCACCTGCGCGCGCGGCAGCAGAACACTTACGCTGGCACCGCCTGCTTGGACATTTTCGATTTGTATGCTGCCGCTGTGTTCCTCGACAATTTTTTTAACGATAGCCAAGCCCAAACCCGTGCCTTTAGGTTTGGTCGTCACATAAGGCTCAAAAACACGCGACATCATTTGTTCTTGGAAGCCGGGCCCATTGTCGATTACGCTCAGCCACACCATTTGCCCAGTGAAATTTGTTACTACCGTGATCTGCGGCGCACTCACTTCACTAGCCGCGTCTTGAGCATTTTGCATCAAATTATGGATAACCTGACGTAGCTTGGATGGATCACCCAAGATCTGTGGAAGCCCAGGCGCAAGCTTAAGCTCTATCTTGAAGTTTAACGAATCGTAAAGCTCCAGCACCTCTTGAATTAGCTGATTAAGGTCTAGTTTTATTGGGTTTGACTCCGGCGACCGCGCGTATTCTCCAAACGCATTTACCATGGTCTTGAGTTCCAGTACTTGATTCACTATCGTTTGTGTTGAACGATTAAGAATCTCTGCATCTACGCTATTCAATTTCTCGCTTAGTTTAAGCTGTAATCTTTCCGCTGATAATTGTATGGGGGTTAGCGGGTTTTTTATTTCATGCGCCAAACGACGCGCCACTTCGCCCCAAGCCACTTGGCGTTGCGCCTGAAGCAAGTGTGTAATATCGTCAAACACTACCACATACCCTGGGTTAGATTCGGCGTGCAAATGCATACCGCGCACAAGTAACACTTTGTCCCCACCGCTGGTTACATATTTAATTTGCTTTTCCCATTCTCTAAGGTTAGGTTGTCCAAGGGACTCTAATGTTTCGGCACTAAACGTCGCGAGTTGCGGACTAATCTCCTGCCATCGCCCTAAATTAGTTTCAAGCAAAGCGAGATTATCGACGTTTAGAATTAGACCCGCGCTGGGGTTGAGTGAGCGCACATTAAACGCTTCATCTAGAGAAATCACCCCTGCAGAAAGGTTGGTCAGTATGCTTTCCAGGTATGTTTTCGCTGCCTCGAGCTGCGACTGGTTCTGTTGTGCGCTGGCGCGCGCGTCCCATAGTTGCTGGGTCATTGAATTAAACGACCGCGTTAATACGCCGAATTCATCCTGGCTTGACACTTCAACTTTCGTTGTAAAATCTCCTTGCGCAACGGCCTGCGTGCCCTCACCCAATGCCACGAGTGGCGTGCTAAGCCGCTCGCTAAGTAGAAATGCAAGCGTGATGGCGGACAGCAGCGCAAGTATCAGTGTTAAAGTTAACGTAATCCAGTACAGCCGTTTTAGGCCGTCGCGAGATAAAAGTAACTCTTGGTAGTCCTGATATCCGGTCTGTACGATTTCCGCGTCGCCAGTAATATTCTCGGGCACTGCTTCGGTGAGTTGCAATATTCGAATATCGTCATCAACCGATAGTAGATTTACCGGCACCACAACCCTGAGATAGAGTCCGTGCCCTGGAATAGACTCTATCGCGCTGTACGGTTGTTGTGATCTGACCTGCCGCAATACGGCCGGGCTTGGAAGACTCGGAAGAAATGCGGATTGCTCATTCGTCGCGACAGCAATAATTGTCCCGTGTTGATTAAACAGCGTAGCGTCCTGCACACCAGCATGCTCTCTAAGGTTGTTTAATAGCAACAAATGCTCTGAGCTTGGATGCTCGGTTAAGGACAATGCAATCGAATCAGCCTTCTTATTAAGCTCACTTAGCATGTTCTCTAAAGAAGAATGTCCTAAATTTAGTCCACTCTCCAGCGCGCGCTCGACTGTAACATCAAACCAAGACTCTATACTTTTTCCTAGAAATTGAAACGAAACGGCGTACACCAAGCTGCCCGGAATGATCGCCATTAGCGCAAAAAAAGCGAGAAGGCGTAGCGCCAGCCTAGAACCGAAAACGCCAGCCTTCAGTCGACGTAGCAAAACAAACAACTGGTAGGCCACAAAACCGGAGAGCACAAAGACGATTGCTGCCGAAACCACAAGGAGCGTCGTATAGTGCTGCGCGAGCAATGCCGTTTTGGCGCTAGCGGTAGAGAGCAAATAAAGCAGTCCTGCGCCGACGCTAAAACTTACTAGCGCAAAACCCTTTATCGCTTTACTGCGAATCGTTGATTTTGTCGGTTGCTTCTGGTTCACGGCTCGACCTCCCAACTATACCACTGCGAGCTCAAGCTCCAATCGCTAGAAGCCAGCGCATTAACCTGAAAGGGCTTCGGGAGTAAGGAGACATCCATCCACATACGCACCGAAGCAATATAGCGCCCCCCCGCTTCGAGCGCTTGACTTTCCAAGACACGCTTATCGCGTATGCGGCTAAGGACGGCCACGGCCTCTGCTAACGTGGCGAAATTCTGAAATAACGTTCCTACGCTTAAGCGATATTGTCTGGTCAAAGCGTTATAGCTCAACTTAAACTGCTCAGTCGTGCTAGTCACACTCTGATCAAACCAAAAACGCCTTGGCCTTACCAGGTTAAAATCCTTAACAAAATATAATGCCACCCCGTGCTTTAGCGCCTCCTCTAGTGTTGAATTCAGTTGGAGGTTAAAACTGGCGTTTAGAAAATACCCATCTTCGATCAGCGCTAGATCGGCAGATTTGACCTCTATTCCGTCAGCATAGCCGGCCAGGGAAAATAGAAACGTACAGAGTAACCACAAAAGCGCCTTGCGGGGCCAGCTAAGGCCTTTTCTGTAGCAGCGCGTAGAAAAATCCATCATGGTCATGGTCAGGAAGTATCTGAATAGTGCCAAGGGCGCCATTGTCGATTGGCACAAGGAGCGCGTCTTGATTGCGCTCAAGGAACCTCGTAATCTGATGTTGGTTCTCTTCAAAAAAAATTGAGCAGGTTGCGTACAGCAATTTACCACCACCGGCGACTACGCGCCACAACGTATCTAAAATTTGGCTTTGCGTATGCACCATTCGTGCGATATCCGATTCGCGGCGCAACCATTTTATGTCCGGATGTCTTTTCACGATCCCGGAAGCTGTGCACGGAGCGTCGACTAATACCCGATCAAAGACCCGCCCATTTACCCAGGCCTCTGTGTCCAACGCGTCTGCACTGATAACATTTGCCTTAAGCCCCAAACGCAGTAAATTTTCTTCAACACTTGTCAGTCTTTTTTTGTCAATGTCGATAGCCACAATGTCAACATCCGCTAATTCTAGAATATGCGCGGTCTTTCCGCCTGGGGCGGCGCAGGCGTCGAGTACGGTTTGCCCCGGGTGCAAATCAAGATAGTGGGCGGCAAGTTGTGCCGAAGCGTCCTGTACTGATACTAACCCCGCGCTAAACCCCGGTAAACGATGGATCGGGACCGGCTTCGCTAGAGTGATGGCTTCTCTACCTAGCGCGGTTGCGGTGATGCCGTGCTGCCCGAGTAAGGCCAAATATAATTGAACATCTCCCCGGCGTGTGTTCACTCGTAGCGTCATGGGTGGATGCGCATTATTTACCGTCAGGATCTTTGAGAAATCAGTGGGGAACTGGCGCCTAAGTTTATCTATCCACCATTGTGGATGCGAAAATTTCCCAACCTCACTTGTTCTTGCTTGTTGCAACAAGGTTTCCTTTTTCCGCAGAAAATTTCGCAGAACGGCATTGACCAGTCCGCGCGTACGCGACGAAAGCGAGACGCTAGCGCTTACCGCGTGAGATACAATGGCGTAGGCCGCCGCTTTCGTATATTCAAGTTGATATATCGCGACTAACAACAATAGCTGAAGTTTTACCGGCTTGACCGGCTTGGCCACCAACAGCGTTAGCAGTGCCTCCAATTCACCGCGATAGCGCAAAACCCCGTAGCATAAATCTTGTACCATCGCGCTCTCTTGCTGGCCAAGGCTGGTGGGGTGCGCGCGACTTTGGGCTAACATTTCGGTAAGACTACTACCAGCGTAAACTTTATCTAATACTTGTACTGCAGCAAGTTGGGCTTTAACCACGGAAGAGCGCCGGATTCGTTATAGGGTGCCGGAAGCAGCATCGCTAACAAAACGGGCTCCGGTTTCGATGCGGAATCCACGACTAAATTCCTTCGCTTGCATGCGTTGCGCGCCAGGTTTTTGTAATTCCTTAATTAGAACTACTCCCTGGCCGCAGGCCACAGCAATACCGTCGTCCGTGATGTCAAGTATTGTGCCGGGCGATCCACTTGCGCCGTCTGAAATAACGCCGTGCCATAATTTAATTACTTGCCCCCTAATTTCGCTGTGCGCGCCCGGGGCCGGATTGTAAGCGCGGATAGCGCGCGTAATTTGCGTTGCGCTGTCATGCCAATTTATCGCTGATTCGGCCTTGTCAATCTTGGCTGCGTAGCTTGCCGCTGACGCGCTTTGCGCAATTTCTACCAACCCGCCTTGCGGCAAAATATTTAGTGTCTCGACGATGCTTTCGGCTCCTAGCAGCGCTAGCTTGTTGGTAAGCGATAGCGTAGTGTCATTCGCTGCTATCTCTATTATTTTCTGTAGCAAAATCGGGCCGGTATCCAGGCCGGGCTCCATTTTCATAATGGTGATACCGGTTTGGTTATCGCCCGCTAATATTGCTCTTGGTATGGGTGCAGCGCCACGCCATCTAGGCAAAAGCGATGCGTGGACATTCAGGCTCCCAAATGGCGTGATATTTAGTAGCGTAGCCGGGAAAATTAATCCGTACGCCGCTACGACCACGACTTCGCCATTAAATTGCGCTAGCGCGCGCTCAACGTCGTCGCACGCTAGCCTTTCTGGCTGAAATACCTTTAAACCGTGGTCGAGTGCTAGCCGCTTAACCGCGCTGGGCGTCGGCCTCATTTGTCGTCCAGATGGGCGGTCTGGTTGTGTCAACACTAACGCAATTTCGTGTCGCGCTGCTAACAGCCCCCGCAATGACACGGCAGCAAACTCCGGTGTGCCGGCAAAAATTACTCTCATTATTCAGGCCTGGCCAAAAGCTGCGGCAACCATAACCGCCGCAGAAAAATAGTTGTCTGCTGCTCGTTTGAACCGTCGTTTAAAGAACGAGGTGCTGGGGATCTCGTTGCTTCCCGCCGGGAAACGCTTGACCCCGAGATTTTTTGAACTTGGTTCGAATACGGTTCTTTTTCAATAGCGATAAATAGTCGACGAACACCTTGCCTATAAGATGGTCCATTTCATGCTGTATACATACCGCGAGCAGTCCATCCGCTTGTAGCGTAAAGCGCTTGCCTTCTTTATTCAAAGCTTGGACCGTAATCTTTTCCACTCGCTGCACTTTTTCGTACACGCCAGGCACCGACAGACAACCCTCCTCGCAAGTGGATGTCCCGCTGCTTTCAAGAATTTCGGGGTTGATAAAAACGAGTAGTTGATCACGGGTTTCGGATACATCAATAACGATGACACGTCTATGCACGTCAACCTGAGTCGCCGCTAGGCCCACGCCTGGTGCGGCGTACATGGTCTCCGCCATATCGGAAACTAGCGAACGTATACCGTCATCAACAACCTCGACGGGCAAGGCAATTTTGTGGAGGCGTTCGTCTGGATATTGTAAAATGAATAGCGCTGCCATAAATTCTTGCTAATTTAACGAATTAGATGCAAAATTTAAATTGCTTT
>CANMPU010000047.1 GCA_947499755.1 Betaproteobacteria bacterium
GAATCAAGGTGTAGGTAGCCGAATACGAGTAGCCGTAGATATTTCTATGGGTATTGGCGTGGGTCATTTCATTACTCGCTGCGTTAAATTGCGGTGCGCAGGTCGTCATCCCTGATCCGGATTGGACGCCAGATTTGCGAAGGGCGATATTGGCTACGCATGGGTTTCATGCGGTTATCGAACGCAATTATTGCGTGAAATATAACAAGCAATATTCGGTAAAAGAATTTTCAAACGAAAAAAATGGTGTTTGGTTATTCACTTCCGGAACCACCGCTACTCCGAAAGCCCAGTTCCGCTCGGTCGAAGCATTGATTGCAATGGTAGATAGGGTAAAAGAGCGTTCGTCAGGGCTTTTGTCATTGACCCGCCCTAGTGCGCTCGTGCTCGCGCCGCTACATCATGGTTTCGGGTTAGTGAGGGGGCTCTTATTAATGTTTTCCCTTGGGGCGGGAGTGATCGCGGCGACCTCCGTTTCTGCGGACCACGCTATCCTTCTTTCCCAGAAATTCAACGTGTCGATTATTTATGGATGGCCCTCGCATTTTAGAAGCTTAAACGAATTTGGGGATCGTACCACGTTAGCAAATCTTTCCTTGAAATGGTGTGTCAGTTCTTCCTTGCCACTTGATCCGCAGGTCGCACAGCGATTTTGGCAGCAAACCGGCTGCTGAATTAGGCAGCAGTATGGTACAACCGAAACGGGCCCGCTTTGTTTAGCTAGCCTGGAGCATGATGCCAAACGCCGCTTTTGTGTTGGTCGTCCATTATCGGGGATTGACGTTTCCGTATATGGAGACGATGGTAATCTTGTGCCTCACGATCAAAACGGAGAACTGGGGGTAAGTATTGATCAACCTACACCAAGCTCATCTATCTCTCAGGCTAAGTCACCATGGATGACGGGTGATATAGGGTATATGGACGATGAAGGCAGGGTGTATGTGTTACGTCGAAGAACGCCGTTTATAGACGAAAGAAAAAATATGTAACTGGTGTCTCGCAACTGCCTGGTCCTAGAAAGATAAGTATCGCAAAAGCAATTGCTGAATAATGCAAAGGTAATTCTAGAAGAAGTAGTCTACGCGATCGAACCGGTAAGGTCAGTTAGACCATTGCGTTTATTCAAGTATCTTGGCATATGAGTATTTCACCTTTCCCATCGCAGGCACGATCACCCATTAATCGCTGTACGCGCACCTGCGCTGGAAACTCAGAGAATTTACTGTGCAGTTTTCTCCAAGATTTGAAAAGAAATTTTAGATACAGTAGGTCATGGTTACCACAATCGCTAAAGGTCGCGAGCATTGAATCCGGCGCGTTGCGTAGAATTAGCGTTCCACGCTTCATAGCAAATCCCGTGAAGTCTGCTGTCTTACCCATAACGGCAATGGTACCGGCGAGCATTCTGGATGCGCAGTAGGCGCCAGCATTTCCTTCGATTAAAACGGTGCCGCGACGCATTCGATCTCCGACCCTGTCTCCTGCATCACCGTTAATGATGACTATACCGCCCATCAAGCCATATTTATCGCCTGGAATCGCCGAAGCCAAGAAGTGGCCAGCGTTGCCGCGTATCTCTAGCGCGCCCTTTTTCATACCGCTAGCTGTGTAGTCACCACTGTTACCGTGAATAGTAATTCTTCCGTCCCGCATGCCGAACCCGGTGTAGGAACCAACGCTACCATGGACGGTAATGGCGCCCGTGCCCATGTTTTGCCCAATACGATCGAGTTTATCGCAACTGTCTTTGATCACGATGTGGTTTGATTCGGAGCCGCTGACGTTAAACAAATCGCCCACACATATTTTTTGATTGCCCGACTCCAATCGGATGCTGCATATTTCCTGAAGATTTTTTTTCCCAAGTTGGTCTGGTGTAATTGGCGATAGATCAACGCGGAAACGTGGAATCGATTTCAATTTCAATGTAAGCAAATGCATCATGATGTACTATTTTCCTGAGCCGCATCCGGGTTAGGATAGGATTTCATGGAGATAAAAATCATGTTGGCCCAACTTTCCACCATAATCGCCCGCGCTAATGCGCTTAATGCCGTTGGCACTACCCAATTTACAAACCGCCATGATCCCGACACGCATGGCTGTTCTGACATCGTTTTCTGTAAGCCCATCGATAACGATCTCGAGAATTGATTCGACGCCGGGCGAAATTTCGCTGTGTGTCAGCCCACGAATGGTTGGGCAGAACGCATCATTCGTGGAGGCAGGTAGAGATTTATATTTTGAGCCGACCTTGGAGCCGGAGCGTACGACGCCGCCCGGGAACGGCATAATAACGTTCGGGATCTTACGCATCGCCTCGATCGCAGCTTCGCACGCAGTCAGTGCTTGCCCCAGCGATTCTGCTAAGATCAAAAAATTGCCACCGCCTATAGCTTTGACCATACCGGTTGTGGCTTCGCAAAGAAATTCTCCATCCATTACGGGGATGCGCCAAAAGCGTCGTCCATCGATCATTTTGGATGATTGGTAGCCATCGCCGAAATAGCGCAAGAACTTGCCGAGCGGAAGCGGTTCGTCTGATTCTATACCCGCGTATAAAGCGCTAGAGGGTGACGTTAAAACACATTGGCTAGCGCGCTTTTCCAACTGCTTTGTCAGCTTGGACGCAGAAACACAAAACAATAATACCGATGCACCTGGGCGACCGTCAGGTGTTTCTTCCGGGTCGAGTTTTCGTTCGATACCTGCTTCGCAATCACACCCGATAACCGAGGTGGCAAATCCGGTCATGGCAATCGCCGAGTGGTAGGCCCATTTTAAATTGTGGGCGGTGATGATCACGCGCGTTGCCTTCATGCCGAAAGCCTCGGCAAACGCATCGTCTATGGTTACGCCATTTATGATCACGATGGCCTCTTATTACAGGGATGAATGGTCATTCTGGAACCGTTCCCGCATTCAGATAACTCGTCATCACTAATCTTAAAATTATCCAGATTGACAGTGTGATAGCGCTCAAAGTAAGCACGTAACCGCTTTTCAATGGCGCCATCAAATTCAGGTTTTACAATGTGGATGTCACCCAGTGTAATTTTTACGATAGCGCCATCTTTCGCCACTAACTCGCCACGCTTAAACACATAAAGTGGCTTTGCAAACATTATTTCCGGGTCATCGTTTGTGTGATAAACCACGATATCTGCGTTAGCGCCAACCCCTATATGCCCATGCCCCGATAGACCTAAAATTTTTGCCGGCGCTGCGCGCGTCATAATCGCGATTTCATATAGAGAATATTCGCGTTCGATACTTCCAAGCGTGGTCATTTTTATCGCATCCGCGTGTATCGTCGACAGCACACTTTTACGAAAGCTTTTGTCCATTAGAAGTTTGATTAAGTGCGGGTAACTCGTAAAGGGCGCACCATTTGGGTGGTCGGTCGTCAGAAATATTCTCCACGGATCTTGCACCAGCAAAAAAATCTCTAATCCGATGGCCCATTGCAATGCGTTGACGAAATTTTTATCGCGATATTTAAACGGAACGACGCCGCATCCGGCATCACATTCGATATCCATGACCACCCATTTTTTAGGGTTGGCATGATGTGCGTTGCGGTGTTGGGACATGTTGTCGCCGGAAGCAGTAACGGTTTGACCAAACATGATTTGTCCAACGTCGACGCTTACATTGGAGTTTTTATTTATCGCTTCAGCTATGCGCGCCGCACCGGAGGAAAACTTGTAGTCTCCCTCAGTCCCATAACTATGAAATTGGATATGTGTAATGTGGATCGGCAATCCCTCTGCCGCCCCCATCGTTATTAACGTACTGTCATCGCTCCCCGGCACCCCCAAATTACTTGCATGGACATGCAGTGGATGCGGCACGCCGAGATCATGTAGCGCACGTGTGAGCGTCTTTAGTATTTGTCGAGGTGTGAGACGGTAATAGCTGTGTTCTTCATCAACATCGAGTTTGCGTTGATTGAATTTGAACGCGCTGATTCCGCCGGGATTGACCACTTTTATCCCGATGCATTTTGCGGCATGCAGTGTCCAGGCAACGTAGTCATTGATCAATTGCTGATCTTCATTTGCTGCCATCATACGTAAGAAAAAATCGTCGTTCCCGAGGAGCGCATAGCCACCCTTGTCGACGATAGGCGTATCGCCCATCTCCATGTGCGCTTGACGTGCATTTATTGGGAGCACCGCTGGTTCAAAGCAGGCGGTATATCCCATTTCGGTATAACGATAACCTGTCGCGAGTGTGGAGGGGGCCGCACGGCCACAACACGAGCGTGTTAAATTGCTACGCTCAAGAATGTCCTGACGATGGTCTTCCGGTAACATGGCACGTGCGATGTTGACCTTGCCACCGCCAATATGGGTATGCAGATCAATTGCGCCAGCCATGACGATCTTTCCGTTTAGGTCATAGGTTTCGTCAATGCGCGAATGATCGTGTGGGCGCGAGACAATGCATCCATCCTGTACGAAAATGTCGCGGATAACCCCATTTTCGTTGTTAGCAGGATCATAAACTTTCCCACCAACAAGTTTAATTAACATATAGTTTCCTTAAAACCTTATATGCATTTACAGCAATTTTTGCAGCGCGCCGATCACGTGAGCAACTGCTGGAAGCGAATTCGTTCTTAATTGGCGCAGCGGCAATGCGACGACAGTATCACTGCGAAAGATATGCCCAGAATGGTCTAGCCCTGGCGTGGCAACGGGTATAAAAACGTCAGGCTCATTTTCAAATTGCATGCCCGCACAACCTAGCACAATAGACGGGATTTTCGTGGCAGGTGGCGTGCGTTGCGCTTGGTAACTCGAAACCCAAAGCAAGGTGTCTACGGCCCCTTGCGCCAAAAGTGACGTCGTAGTGAAATGGTGGGGATCGTAGCTCGGACGACCATTAGCCAGGCTAACGGGAAGCGAAAAGCCAATTTGCCAGGTTGTAACTTGATTTGCCGTCAGATCTGAATCATTTCCGCCAAGAGGCAGGCCACAAGTTCGCGTGGTCTTATTTAAATACTTAACTAATTCACATAAACTTTGAATGGTCAGTTCAGCATGAGGGAAATCTAAATCTGCGACTGCCCAGACGATGACTCCGTAACGCGCGTTGCTAAGTTTACTTATTAATTTTTCGAGTACTTGTATTGACACGCCCGCTATTTCAGTTGCTTCTATATGTTTGCCCGTCGCAATACACCGTAGCGCGCCCATGATCTCGCCTAGTTTTTCCTGGTTGCAAGGGATTACCAAGGGCTGCCTGCCGTTTGGTGCAACACCGGGCTGGGTGTTTTTAATGTCCCCAAGGTAAACGATTTCGCGCTTTAGCTCCTCGCTAAATAAATGGTCCTTGTTCCACACCAGACGTTCAAAAAAACGCGGGAAGCGGGTTACTGCGTCGGTTCCGACTAACACAATGAGATCCGCGCGGTTTTTTACCTCGCTAAATGTTGTAGTAATCCAGCCGCTGTTTTGCAAGACGGACAGATTGCGCGTTAAGGCTGCGCTATTGGGGTGATCAAGTATTGCGCCGCAACGGTCGGCTAATGATGTGATTGCACGCATTCCTGATACGTCAGTCATCAGACCAGAAAACAAAGGCTGCGCCGAACCGCGCAACAGCCCCGCAGCCTCAGCAATTGCGTGACCCAACTCGTTGTCCCCGACGGGTTTCCCAGAAACACGGGGCCGCAGGTCCGAGGCGTTTACTGAACTTAATTGCGCAAACGCTAATTTGCTTAAAGAACAGCCGTTAGCCGTAACTTCCAATTTTTCGTTGATTAAGCTTGTACTTAGGTCGTCACATACGAGCCCGCAAAATGGACAGGTAATATTATTTCTTGAGGCAAGTTTGTTCATTAAGCGAATGGAATCACGTTGATTTTCTAAAGAGAAAGCCGACCATTATATTTGATCTTGACCTCTTACGTACACAGCCATTGACAGTGTATTCACAGCAAACTACAGTAGCACTACTGATTGGCGACTACACTCGTAGCTTCGCGACCACCGAAGAAAATAATAATTACGCGCCCTTGGCCCGGGATTAATTTCAGAACGGCGTGAAAAGTATCAGTGTCGTCAGTGTAACGAATGGTGTTTATTAAAGGGTGGTGCGATAAGGTGCTAAATCGCTGCTGATTTTCGACTCGACAAAACAGATAATATTCAAAGCGGGTTGATCCAAGGCAACATTGTTTCTCAATCGAATATTCTGAGTAATTTGACTTTTATAACGATACGTCATGATAGATGCGTCTCTTCGTCGTTTGCGCAGTGTAGAAATTGAAGCCCCTGCGCGCCTCCACCTGGGATTCATCGATCTTAGTGGGATTTCCGGGAGACGTTTCGGCAGCCTAGGGTTAACGCTGGAAGGACTTAGTACACGTATTTTTGCGGAATTTTCCAGAACAAATTCTATTCAGGGAGTGCAGTCACAACGCACTTTGCAGTACCTAGAAGAGTTGCAAAAGCATTTTTCATTGCCCAAAGGCGTCAAAATCGTCGTCAAAGCGGCGATCCCTTCGCATTCGGGGTTGGGTTCGGGTACTCAGCTCTCTTTGGCGGTAGGCAGCGCGGTATCGAATCTCTATGATCTAAATTTATCGCCTAGGGAAGTCGCACACCTCCTTGATCGCGGTAATCGCTCGGGCATCGGCGTCGCGGCATTCGAGTGTGGCGGTTTTTTAGTCGATGGCGGCCGCGGTCAAACCGACGCGACTCCGCCTATCATTAGTCGAATCACTTTTCCGCCGAATTGGCGCATTCTCTTGTTTTTGGATGGGCGCCGTGAAGGAATTCACGGTGACCATGAGAACACCGCATTTCAGAAGCTAGCGCAATTTCCACCAAGCCAAGTTGGTTATTTGAGTCAATTGGTTTTGTTAAGCGTTTTGCCTGCCCTTCAAGAAATCGATATCGATACATTTGGCAAAGCGCTAAGCGAAATCCAACGTATCGTCGGCGATTATTTTGCGCCGATACAAGGAGGACGTTTTTCGAGCGAACTCGTTGCGGGCGTTTTATCGTGGTTAGAACAGCAGGGTGTTTCTTGCGTCGGCCAAAGCTCGTGGGGACCGACAGGCTTTGCCATCGTTGAATCGGAAGAGCGCGCAATACATTTATTACAATCTATTCAAAACCACTGGCGTGACTGTAGCGAACTTGAAG
>CANMPU010000048.1 GCA_947499755.1 Betaproteobacteria bacterium
TGGTTGTGGCGGAATTGAGATCGTAATGTGTATAGTGAACACCGATTTTTGGCGTGGAATAGGCAAAAGAGTTTTTTAGCGGAAAGCTAATACTAGGATAGGCGAGTAAGCGTTTGCCGTTAGATAATGTGGGATGATGGAAATCCACGTATTCGCTAACGAAGGAAAATTCTGAGCCAAATACACTTGGTTTGGCGCCGCTTAATGTAAGTTGTGGAAGTCTATGGTAGGGCGGTGTGACGGGTGCCAAGGGGTCTTGTAGGGTTTGATAGCGTTGTAATCTCCCCATAAAACTCCACCAATCGCGGCTATAGCTAACGGTGGCCTCGCGCAGCAAGTTTGTCTGAGCTGTTAACTTATTAATCGTCGTTAGGTCAGTAAAATAGGTGTCGTCTGATACTTTTTGATAATCGAGGCCAGCGCTCCAGCCAGCACCAAAACTTTGCGCGTGCTTTAATGCTAGCCCGTAACGCATTTTCTTAAACACGCGATCATCAGGTAATACGTCGATTTCCGCTAGCCCGCTGTAGTTGGTGTCCAGGTAGCGAAACTCATTATTAAGCTGCAAGCCGCGTTTGCTGATAATTCGCGGCGAAAACGTTGCGTCGCGATTCGGGGCGATATTCCAGTAAAAAGGCAAGGTAAATTCTGTTCCGCTTTTATCGCTGTTGGCGAGCACAGGGGAGAGAAAGCCTGTTTTTCGACCCTCCCTTAATGGAAAATCGATATAGGGCGTAAAAAGTATCGGCACCCCCTTAAATTCTATCGTCGCGTTTCTTGCCGTGCCAACGTTTCCCCGGACATCAATTTTTAAATCTTTCGCCCGAATAAACCAGTCTTCCTTGCTTTCAGGGCAAGTGGTATAGCTTGCGTGGGTCGCGCGGTATTTATCTTGACCATCAAATTCAAAAGTTTCAGCGCTGCCATGTGACCGGTTGTCCTGCAGCGTAAACGATGGACTGTCTATGCGCCCTTGCGCAGTTTCGAGGTTGTATTCTAGCTTAGGGCCGCGGATGATATCGCCGCCGCGCTCGATGCGCACGTTACCACTAGCGCTAACATGGTCATCGGGCTGGGAATATATTAACTGATCAGCAAAAATGGTTTGCGCGCCCTTCGTGACCACAACATTACCGGCCGCGGTAACGTCTTTGTCTTCGTGGCCTTGGATCTCGTCGGCATCAATACTAAGGAGCTCGTCGCTTTGTGGTGAAGTTTGTGTAACATTCCGATTTTGCGGGGCGTTTACGCATTCTTCCGCAAATGCAGGGTTGGCGCTACTCGTGGCGAGTAATAGAGCAAGCAACGCAGATAGAATAATCCGATTCATGAATTAATCGTTATCGTTATAGTGATAAAATCTCACAAATTATCGTTCTAGGCAATTCATGAATTCTCCCGCAAGGCTCGACACCTTAGGGGATTGGCTTAAAACGCTTTTCCCCAGTGAACCATTTACTTTGGCACCTGCATCAGAGGATGCCAGCTTTCGTCGTTATTTTCGGGTGAAATTCGCGCATCGGACAGTCATCGCGATGGACGCCCCTCCCGAACAAGAGGACTGCAAGCCGTTTATTTTTGTCTGCAAACTCTTCACAAAGGCGGGTGTAAACGTACCACAAATTCTCGCGCAAGACCTGTCTCTGGGGTTTCTATTGTTGACCGATCTTGAAAGCTGCACTTATCTTAACGCGCTTAGCCGCCACGATGCGAACGTATTATACCTGGACGCCGTCGATGCGCTGATCAAAATTCAGCGTATTAGTGAGCCGGATGTCCTGCCGCCGTATAACGAGGAACTCTTAAGGCGTGAAACCGAACTCTTTGAGAATTGGTACGTCAATAAATACCTAGGAAAACCGCTGAGCGCCGCACAACAAATTGATCTAAACGCAGTGATAGATAAGGTAATTCGCAACTGCTTGGATCAACCAACTGTATTCGTCCACAGAGACTACCACTCACGTAATTTAATGCTGACCGACCCAAACCCGGGAATTTTGGATTTTCAGGACGCCGTTTATGGCCCAATTACGTACGATCTCGCCTCTCTTTTTAAGGATGCCTATGTTGCGTGGGACGAAGCGCGAATATTAGATTGGGTGATTCGTTATTGGGAGAAAGCAAAAACTGCCGGGCTTCCCGTCAATCACGATTTCGCAGCGTTTTATCTAGATTTTGAGTTTACGGGTGTGCAGCGCCATCTTAAGGTGTTGGGAATTTTTGCCAGACTACACTATCGCGATAAAAAAAGCGGTTACCTAAAAGATATACCGCTTGTTCTTAGCTACCTACGCAAGGCGTGTGCAAGATATCGCGAATTAACGCCGCTTCTAGTGCTATTGGACGAGTTGGGCAGCAAGGAATCCCCCGACATTGTTCGCGTCTCGTGATGCGGATGGCGCAGGGGCACTTATGTATGGTGCATTAATATGAAAGCGATGATTCTTGCCGCCGGCCGCGGAGAGCGTATGCGCCCGATTACTGATACTTTGCCGAAAGCGCTAGTGCGGGTTGGCGGCAAGGCCCTTATTGGCTGGCATTTGGAGCGTCTCGCGCTGGCTGGCATTACCGAGGTGGTGGTTAATCTATCCCATTTGGGTAGCCAAATTAAAACCACGATTGGAAACGGCAGTCAATATGGGTTGGAGATACACTATTCGAAAGAGCACGAGGCTCTAGAAACGGCCGGAGGCGTTGTCCAAGCGCTACCACTTCTTGGCGCCGGTCCGTTTCTGCTGCTAAACGCTGATATTTATTGCGAGATGGATCTAACAGCTTTGGTCCCGGTGATAGAGAATATGCGCACACGGTCTTGCGAAGCACTTGCACATTTGATACTGGTTGAGAACCCGGAACACAATAAAAACGGCGATTTTGCGTTGCACGGCGCAAAGGTAAGCTTAAGCGGAAAATTGTTGACCTATAGTGGGGTGGGGGTGTATCAACCCGCAATGTTTCATGGTATTCAAAATGGCGCAAAGGAAAAATTAGGGCCATTACTCCGGGAACAAATTGCCGCTAACAGAATTAGCGGCGAGTTCTTTTCCGGCTATTGGGTCGATGTGGGGACGCCTGAACGTTTACGATTGTTAGACGAACAGTTGGGGACTCGATCCGCACTTTAATTTCACCACAGCTACTGAATTAGAGGCACAATTTACTATGGCGGATATAAAAATTTACCAGGAGCGACGTAATCGTCTTGCAGCGCGCATGAAAATGGGTGTCGCGATTATTCCAACTGCGACAGAATACATACGCAATAATGACACGCACTTCCCTTTCCGTTTTGATAGCACCTTTCATTACCTAACGGGGTTTTCTGAGCCAGAGTCAGTATTGATCTTAGTCGCCGGTGATGCGCCCAAAAGTGTTTTATTTTGCCGTGATAAAGACGTGGAACGCGAGATTTGGGATGGCTTTCGTTTCGGACCGGAAGCCGCGCGTGAAACCTTTGGTTTTGATCAAACTTACTCCATCAACGAGATCGATGATGCGATCCCCACTCTTCTTGCCGACCAACCTGCTTTATTTTTTGCCATAGGCGCAAACAAAGAGTGGGACGGATGCGTTGTCTCTTGGTTAAATAAGGTTCGTGAGCGCTCGCGTAGTGGAATTACCGCGCCAGGTGATATTAAGGATCCCCGCGTATTTTTGGATGAAATGCGTCTCTACAAAGACGAAACCGAAGTTGCAACATTGCGCCGCGCCGCAGCAATATCCGACGTCGCACACCGGAGTGCGATGCGCTGCGTTAGGCCGGGGATGAAAGAATATGAGATCGAAGCAGAATTGCTTTACGAATTTCGGCGTGCGGGATCACAAGCGCCGGCGTATCCATCGATTGTTGCCGGCGGCGCGAACGCATGTGTCTTACATTATATTCAGAACGATGCGGTCTTACGCGATGGCGACCTGCTGTTAATCGACGCTGGTTGCGAATATAACGGCTATGCTTCTGATATTACGCGCACCTTTCCGGTGAACGGGAAGTTTAGTCCCATACAGAAGGATGTTTACCAAGTGGTGTTGCACGCGCAAATTGCGGCGATCAAAGCGGCTAAGCCTGGCAATGAATGGGAAACGCCGCACAACGAGGCGCTAAAAGTACTGGCGCAGGGGTTCGTTGATTTGGGATTGTGTAACGGTAGCGTTGACGCCGTGATCGAGTCGGGCGCCTATAAAAAATATTACATGCACAGAACGGGACATTGGTTAGGAATGGATGTTCACGATGTCGGCGAATACAAAACCGCCGGAGCTTGGCGCACTCTGCAAGCGGACATGGTCTTTACGGTAGAGCCTGGGTGCTATATTCGTCCGGACAAGGATGTTCCAGAAGTATTCTGGAACATTGGAATAAGAATCGAAGATGACGTGGTAATTCGACCTGATGGTTGTGAAGTACTCACTTCAGCTACACCTAAGACTGTAGAGGCCATCGAAGAGCTGATGTCGCATGACTAACCACGTCGATATCGCTATCGTGGGCGGTGGGCCGGTTGGGCTTACGCTGGCGTTAACATTGAGAAATTTTGGACTACGCGTACAGCTTTTTGAAGCGAACCTATCGCTAATAAACGCTTCGGCGCAGCGTACCCTGGCAATTTCCTATGGTAGCCGACTTATTTTGGAGCGTTGTGCTGCTTGGCCTAGCGATGCAGAGTTAACGCCTATTCAATCCATCCATGTTTCCCAGCGCGGCGGTTTCGGCAGCACGGTCCTCACGGCAAAAGAAGTCGATGTGCCGGCCCTCGGTTATGTCGTAAACGCGCACGCATTATTAATTAAGATGAATGACGCACTACAGTCTGACGATATATCGATTACGACAGGCGCCAAAGTATTAACTCACAAATCTACGACCAGTTACGGCTCTGTTGAATTCGAAGTCGATGGCAAGAGACACGATATTACGGCGGATCTCATTGCAATCGCGGACGGCGGACAGTTGCAAGCTGGTAACGCTAACGATGAAATTCAGGAAAAAGATTATCACCAGCACGCCGTACTCGCTTACGTAGAAACAGAGTTGCCGCATAGGAACATGGCCTACGAGAGGTTCACGGCTGCCGGCCCGGTGGCGCTGTTGCCAACGGGCGAGGGTTTTAGTTTGGTGTGGACTACTGACCCAAAAGGCGCAAAACGACTACTCGAGCTCGAACCAGAAATATTTATCCGCGAATTAGGTGAGTGGTTCGGGACCCGTTTAGGAAAATTTACGTTGATGCGCGATCGTAAACGCATACCTTTGAAATTGCGCTATGTAAATAAAGTAGCGGCGCAGAGAACGGTAGTACTGGGAAACGCTGCGCAACTCTTGCATCCTGTTGCGGGACAAGGGTTGAATCTAGGGATGCGCGACGCCGCAGATTTGGCAAGAGAAATTAGGGAAAAGATAGCGGCGGGAATCGGCTCTAACGAAATGTTATGCGCCTATGAAAAGCGACGTGCCGCTGATCGCAGCACTAACATTTTCTTTACCGATTTTCTGGTGAGATTATATTCCAATGATATTCCGCCGTTGCGTATCGCACGTGGAATAGGCCTTGCTTCACTGAGTTGCATTCCGTCAGCGAGACGATTTCTCATGCGGCGTATGTTGTTTGGTGCCGCATAGCTTCATAATTAAGAAATAATCTGCTTTAGTTTGCGTCACTTGCGTCCACGCAATTTTTTTCTTTTCTTACGCGAGTTGTAAGTTTACACTTCCCTCTGTCTATATAACACTAATAACTACGCGATGCAGATCGGGACTCATTTACTCAAAAACAATCTTATCGTTGCGCCCATGGCAGGCGTCACCGATCGCCCATTTCGCCAATTGTGCAAAAAAATGGGTGCGGGATTTGCGGTTTCCGAAATGGTGGCGAGTAATTCTTTATTGTGGGGTTCTGAAAAGACCAAGCGGCGCGCTAATCACGACGGCGAAGTCGAGCCAATTTCGGTACAGATCGCTGGCGCCGACCCTAAAATCTTGGCGGACGCAGCAAAATATAATGTTGATGAAGGCGCGCAAATTATCGATATTAATATGGGTTGTCCCGCAAAGAAGATTTGCAATGTTATGGCGGGTTCGGCGCTGTTACAAAATGAACCGCTAGTCGCAAAGATTCTCGAAGCGGTTGTTGCGGCGGTTGCGGTGCCCGTAACTTTAAAAATCCGTACTGGTTGGGATCGCGGAAACAAGAATGCGTTGCTCATCGCAAAACTGGCGGAAGATTGCGGCGTGCAAGCGCTGGCGATCCACGGCCGCACCCGCGCGTGTGGGTTTAGTGGCCATGCAGAATATGACACGATTGCTGAAGTTAAGTCTCAGGTACAAATTCCGGTAATTGCCAACGGCGATATTAAAACACCAGAAGACGTCAAGAACGTACTCGACTATACCAAGGCCGATGCCGTTATGATTGGGCGCGCCGCACAAGGACGTCCTTGGATATTTCGCGAGATTACCTATTTTTTGCAGAATGGTGTTCATATGCCCAGCCCTGAAGTTGGCGAAATTCATTTATTGCTAAGGGAGCATCTTGTTGATTTGTACGACTTCTACGGCGAATATTCTGGCGTACGCATTGCGCGCAAGCACATCTCTTGGTACACCAGAGGGTTGGTGAATTCTGCCGCGTTCCGTCATCACGTTAATCAGCTACAAACAACGGAGCACCAATTTCACGCTGTCGATCTTTTTTTCGAAGAACTAAAGCGCTACGGTCAGCGCTTAATTTACACAGAGGAACTTGCGGCATGACCAGCGAAAACGATCTAACTCACTGTATCCGCAGGGCGATCGAAAGTTATTTTCGTGATTTAGATGGTGAAAGACCGTGCGCTGTTTACGACATGGTCATTAATAGTGTTGAAAAACCGCTAATCGAGTCGGTACTGCATCGTGTTCAAGGAAATCAAACCAAAGCTGCAGATGTATTGGGTTTGAATCGCAATACGCTACGAAAAAAAATGAAAACCCACGGCATCAAATAACCCCTCGACTCCCAACCACGTTAGCGGTACCCCTTTTCCATGGCAATCATCAAACAAGCGCTGATTAGCGTGTCGGACAAGACGCAAGTGGTCGAACTCGCGCGCTCTCTTATCGAGTTTGGCGTACGCATATTGTCTACGGGCGGGACCGCAAAACTATTACAAC
>CANMPU010000049.1 GCA_947499755.1 Betaproteobacteria bacterium
TTGATTTGATTGTTATAGGCGGCGGCATCAACGGCGTTGGCATAGCGCGTGACGCCGCGGGCCGCGGGCCGCGGGCTAAAGGTCGCGTTGTGCGAGCAAGGTGATCTGGCGGGCGCAACGAGTTCGGCAAGCAGTAAGCTGATTCATGGCGGCTTACGCTATCTGGAGCAGCATGCTTTTCGCTTGGTGTCGGAGGCATTAACGGAGCGCGAGATTTTACTCAAAGCGGCCCCGCATATTGTTAATCCAGCGACCTTTGTTTTGCCCTACGCGAATCAATTGCGCCCAGTCTGGATGTTGTGTTTGGGTTTGGCGCTCTACGATATTTTTGGCAGACGCTCGGCATTACATCGGTCGCGTCGCGTCAATTTACGAACTAGCGAATACGGTTCTGGGCTTAAAGCGGAATTTACCAGGGGGTTTATCTACTCCGATTGTACGGTCGACGATGCAAGACTCGTGGTGTTAAACGCCATGGGTGCGGCGCAACTTGGCGCACAAATATTCACTCGCGCAAAATGCGTTGCCGTAAAACCAATAGGCCAAACGTGGGATGTGACCCTTGAACAAGATAAGCAGAGAATAGAGCTACGCACCAAAATCCTGGTAAACGCAACCGGCCCTTGGGTGAGCTCATTTTTATCAGAGACCGTTAACCATAATGAACGCTATCGTGTTCGACTAGTAAAAGGTAGCCATATCGTCGTGCGCCGGCTCTACGACAATGCACACGCGTATATTTTGCAAAATGAAGATGGCCGCGTTATTTTTATTGTGCCCTACCTGTCTGATTTCACGCTGATCGGCACGACAGATATTCCCTACTCTGGTGATCCAAGCGCCGTCACGATAAGCACTGACGAAATCGATTATCTCTGTAATGCCGTTAACCGCTACAGCCCGCGCAGCTTATCCAAAGAAGAGGTGGTATGGGCTTACAGTGGCGTAAGACCGCTGTTTGATGACGGCTCAAAAACCCCTTCTGCCGTGACACGGGGCTACAAATTACATCAAGAACTCGAATCTGGTGGCGCAGTTTTACTTAGTGTATTCGGAGGAAAAATTACGACTTACCGAAAACTCGCGGAAACGACAATGGACCAACTCAGAAAATATTTGCCGTATCAGGGGCCAAGTTGGACGGCAAGCGCAGCGTTGCCTGGGGGCGATATTCCCAAGGGAGATGTGGTTGCATTTATTTCAGAATTAATGAGGCAATACCCATTCTTGTCACGCGATCTAGTGCACGCATTGGCGCGAAGACATGGTTCGTTGGCGCGCGGTGTACTCAAAGGCGTGAAGCGCGCCGAGGATCTCGGCAAACTATTTGGCGCAACCTTATGTGCGCGCGAGATTGATTATTTTGTCGAGCACGAATGGGCGCGTAGCGTAGAGAATATCCTGTGGCGGCGTACCAAGGAGGCGCTTAGGCTAGACGACGCGGAACAGCTAGCCGTTAGCGATTATTTACAAGAAGCCCTGCGCAGAGTGTGTCCGAGTTCAATCCACTGAAACTTACGCTTTCTTATGAGATAATGTTTTAGCTTCTTACCTTAAAAGAATCCACAATAGATGCCGCTTAACGTCGTTATTCTCGCAGCAGGCAAGGGGACGCGGATGTTTTCCTCCCGGCCGAAAGTACCGCATGAAGTCGCCGGTAAGCCACTGCTCGCCCATGTGGTCCACAGTGCGCGTCAGCTAAAGCCTAAAAAAATATGTATTGTGTATGGACATGGCGGCGAAATCATTCCGCAAACATTCCGCGCCCCGGATCTTATCTTCGTAAAACAAGAACCGCAGCTTGGCACCGGCCACGCGCTATTACAGGCCTTACCTCACCTAAATAAAACCGGATTAACGTTGGTGCTATATGGCGACGTTCCGCTGACGACCAACAAAACGTTAACTTGGTTTTTAGCAGGCGAGCGCAATAGCATTGGAATCCTGACAACACGACTAGACGACCCCAGTGGGTATGGCAGAATAATTCGCGACGCAAAAGGAACAATCACTGCTATTGTCGAGGAAAGAGATGCCACAGTGCAGCAGCTTAAAATAACCGAGATCAACAGCGGGATTATGGCTATTCCCAACCAGTTCCTGAGCGGTTTGTTGCAGAAAATTGATAACCATAACGCGCAAAAGGAGTTTTTCCTGACCAGCATTATTGCGCTCGCGCGCAAGCAAAATATTTGCATCTACGGAAAGCAAGTTGAGCATGGTTGGGAAACGCTAGGTGTAAACAGTAAAACACAACTCGCACAACTAGAACGTTTGCACCAAAGTCTGGAAGCACACAAGCTTCTTGAAAGTGGCGTTACGTTATTAGATCCAACGCGGCTTGATGTGCGTGGAGAGTTAAGTTGCGGTAACGATGTAAGCATAGACGTGAACTGCATATTTGAGGGCGTCGTAAAATTAAACGACGGCGTAAGCATAGGCGCCAACTGCGTTATAAAGAATTCTATCGTGGCTGCCGGTACGAAAATTTTACCGTTTTGTCATATTGAGGATGCCAAAATAGGTCGCGATTGCCGTATTGGTCCCTATGCGCGACTTCGCCCCGGGACTGCCATAGAGGCCGAAGTGCATATTGGGAATTTCGTTGAAGTTAAAAACACCAAGATCGGCACAAAAACTAAGGCCAACCATCTAAGCTATCTTGGCGATAGCCTAATAGGGCGCAACGTTAACATCGGCGCTGGCGCTATAACGTGCAATTACGATGGCGCGAATAAATACCAAACCATTATTGAGGACGATGTATTTATCGGATCGGATACGCAATTGATTGCGCCAGTGGTGGTCAAGCGCGGGGCCACCATAGGCGCGGGCACAACGCTCACCAAGGACGCGCCAGCCGGAGCGCTTACGCTATCACGGACGAAACAGGTTTCGATAAAGAACTGGAAGCGACCGGCAAAAAAGAAATCTGTAGTGAAATAGAGTAAAGGATAGAACCGTGTGTGGAATAATCGGAGCAATCGCGCAACGTAACGTCGTGCCAATTTTATTGGAAGGCTTGCGTCGCCTCGAGTATCGTGGTTACGACTCTGCGGGTTTAGCGGTCATAAATTCTGGGCTGCAGCGTTTGCGTAGTGTGGGTCGTGTTGCCGCATTGGAAGAGCAAGCCAATAAGGTTAACGCGCATGGCCACATAGGCATCGCGCATACGCGTTGGGCAACGCACGGCGCCCCGAGTGAGAGAAACGCACATCCGCACGTCAGCGAAGATCTCATCGCCGTAGTGCACAACGGTATCATTGAAAACCATGAATCATTACGCAAACGGTTGGCGGCGCTCGGTTACCAATTACATTCAGATACAGACACGGAAGTAATCGCGCATTTGACGCATTTCTATTATCGGGAAAGCAAAGACCTCGTTGTGGCGACAAGAAAAATGACCGCCGATTTAACCGGCGCATACGCGATTGGTATTATCGCTGCGAATAACCCGGAGCGCATAGTGTGCGTGCGCAAAGGCAGTCCTTTGATTATCGGCGTCGGTGAGAACGAAAACTTTATTGCCTCCGATGTCACCGCACTGTTACCGGTTACACGTAGAGTGGTGTATCTCGAAGAAGATGATATTGCTGATGTTGGACGCAAGGACTATATCGTATATGACGTCAACGGTACGCGCGTTGAACGCGCTGTCCATACTAGCGATGCAAACGCAGAAATGGCAGAGCTGGGGAGCTACCGCCACTTTATGCAAAAAGAAATCCATGAACAACCCCGTGCTCTCGCAGAAACGCTGGAAGGTATAAT
Source organism: Betaproteobacteria bacterium (assembly GCA_947499755.1). Classification (GTDB taxonomy): domain Bacteria; phylum Pseudomonadota; class Gammaproteobacteria; order Burkholderiales; family CANMPU01; genus CANMPU01. Next base: position 3,775 of record CANMPU010000049.1, read on the forward strand.
TGACGGCACCCAACTTGGGTCCGATCTATTTGGGCCAGATAGCGACCGCACCCTAAAAGAGATTACCGCAGTGACCATACTTGCGTGCGGGACGAGTTATCACGCGGGGATGGTAGCGCGTTTCTGGATAGAAAGTATCGTCGGCATACCGTGCAATGTCGAGGTCGCAAGCGAATATCGCTACCGCGATAGCGTGTACAACCCCAGTTGCCTAGTCGTGGTGATTTCGCAGTCGGGCGAAACTGCCGACACCCTCGCGGCGCTAGCGCATGCAAAATATAAGGGGTTGGAACACACGCTTGCCATTTGCAATGTTGGCGCCAGTTCCTTGGTGAGACAAACAAGATTTTGTTTTATGACGCACGCGGGACCAGAAATTGGGGTGGCGTCGACCAAAGCATTTACCACACAATTAGCTTCGTTATTTTTGCTCGCCATGCAACTCGCGAAACTGCGAGCTAAACTCTCGCTGGAAAAAGAGCACCAGCTTACGGCCGCGCTACTACATTTGCCTAGTGCGGTTCAGCGTGTTCTAAATCTTGAACCGCAGGTTGCGCTGTGGAGCCAGAAATTTGGTAATAAACAACACGCGCTATTCCTAGGTCGAGGCATGCACTACCCAATAGCGATGGAGGGCGCGTTAAAGCTTAAGGAAATTTCTTATATCCATGCTGAAGCGTATCCCGCAGGAGAGCTTAAACACGGGCCGCTAGCGTTGGTGGATAAAGACATGCCCGTGGTCGCCATTGCGCCGAACGACGTCTTGTTGGAAAAATTAAAATCGAATTTGCAGGAAGTCCGTGCTCGCGGCGGTGAGCTATATGTGTTCGCTGATCCAGATACGCACATACACGAAGCGGAAGGTTTGTACGTAATCCGTATGCCAGAATATCTGGGTTATTTAAGCCCTATCGTTCACACGATTCCCTTGCAATTGCTCGCCTACCATGCCGCGCTACAAAAAGGAACTGATGTGGATAAGCCGCGTAACTTGGCAAAGTCCGTAACGGTGGAGTAATTCTCTTAGGGGGTAGTTATTCCACAGGGTCTGTAGTCCGTTTCACCGTCAGAATTACCGTAAAAGCTCTCTTATCTGCGTCATATTCTGACTATCAAATTAAGCTTTCTGATCTAATAATCCACCTGCGTGACATTGAAAAGAAAACGTTCAAAGCAATCTCTGAAATATTAATTAAAGATGGATATAAATCCCCACGAGGATTTGAGTTAATTCCGGAAAGCGTTTTCTCAATTTATAAAAAACGTAAGATTCGAGATAAAAGAATAAACTCACCAGCAAAAGAAGAAGTAACTAGAGTTGAAGTTATAGATCTTGATACTGGTGAGTTTGAAGTATTTTGAAAATAGATTGTTTTTATATCGCTAAAACTACCACTACCGTTTTGCTGTTTTGAGATTGAGAAAAACTAAACTCCTTTTGAGTGGATTTTCTTAAGGCTTCGATTGGCTTTTCTTTACTGATTTTAGTCCCTGCTTTTTCAGTCCCTTTTATTAAGTCGCTCGTATTCATTAAAACATCTCCTCTTTCACCTTATTAAAGTTCTCGGTGTTGTTCCAATTTGAACGAACGTGTTGGTGCGCGGTGAAATTTGACCAGAAGAATAGGTTTGTGCGCGATGAATATTGATCAGGTAATCCGAGTACGCTGCCTGCTTTTTAAGCGGGGGCAAACAAGAGGTGATTACCATGATCGTGTACGCCAAGATAAGGCGGATGTATTTCCGCGAGAAACTTTCGATCAGCGAGATTACCCGTAAGACCAGTCTCTCCCGCAACACCGTCAAGAAATGGCTGCGCGAGCCGGACGGCACCGAAGCCAAATACCGGCGCAGTCAAGCCGACACGATTCTTAAATCGTTCGAGCCGTGGCTATTGCAAGCGCTCAAGGCCGACGCTTATCGTCCGAAACGAGATCGGCGCACCGCCTTAATATTGTTCCACGCCATTCGGGCGCAAGGCTTTACCGGTAGCTACGCGCGCGTCACCGAATTTGCCCACCAGTGGCGTAACCACGGTGAAGCCGTCTCCGGCAAATCGGCTTTCGTGCCGCTCAAATTCAAACTCGGCGAAGCCTTCCAGCTCGACTGGAGCGAAGAGTCGTTGGTCATCGGCGGCATCTTGCGCAAAGTCACCGCCGCCCATACCAAGCTGTGTTCCAGTCGAGCATTCTTTATCTCAGCGTATCCTGGGCAAAGTCACGAGTGGAATTATCAGAGCGTCTAGACAACGTGCTTATCTATATGGCGAACAACCATATGGATTGTGCGCTCGTTGAGCGGTATGGAAAGTTGGTTTGAATTTTTACCGTGACCGATATTTGCAAAGCCTACGGACACTTGCTGCGCGAGCATTTCGATATTGATGACGAAAGTGGCGGCGACGATGCCGCGTAGATAGAAAAGCTATTCGTCGTTGACTCGCGCGCGCGCCGTTTTCAGTCGGCCGTGTTTCGTTTTGCTTTCCAAGCGTTTCTGTTGCGAGCCCTTTGTCGGTTTAGTTGCTTTTCGCTTTTTGTGAACGAATGTCGCATGCTTAATTAGCTCACGTAGTCTGTCGAGCGCATCTTCTTTGTTCTTATCTTGACTGCGATAGCGTTGCGCTTTAATGACGACCACGCCGTCGCTTGAAACGCGGCGGTCGCCTAGCAGCATCAGCTTTTCTTTATAGGTGTCAGGTAACGATGAGGCCGATATGGAAAAACGCAGATGTACAGCCGTAGAAACTTTATTTACGTTCTGACCGCCTGCACCCTGCGCACGAATGGCATGCACTTCGATCTCGGCGCTTGGGATGGTGATGTGACTTAAGATTTTTAGCATAAAAACCATGACCTTTTAAACGAGGAAAAGGCCTAATATTTGCGATCACCGGACGGATCTAATTTAGCTCGACTACTCTGGTGGAATAACCGCTAATCCGCGTGATGACTCTGTGCGCTAAATGTTTGCGCCGACCCGGTTAAACAATTGTTGTCAGTAGTGCCGTCATTCCGTTACTCAGTTCGTGGTAGTTTGTGTGGCGTGTTAGACATAATTCTATCGAAAAATTGGCGTGGGAGCCGCCGGTAGACGCTAGATAGTATAGCCATCTGCCAGGGAATGACGATCTCGCCCTGTCTTGTTGCGATCGCGCGCACGATTTTTTTCGCGGCTTGTTCTGCGCCAATGATAAACGGCATGGGGAAAGGATTATTCTGCGTCATGGGTGTATCGATATAACCTGGGCAGATGGCAAGCACCTTGATCCCATCGCCGCGTAACTCTACGCGTAAACTTTCCAAATACACGATCATTGCGGCCTTCGATGCCGAATA
>CANMPU010000050.1 GCA_947499755.1 Betaproteobacteria bacterium
CTAGTTTTGATTCTGCCGCGAAATCCGGCGTCGCTCGACTAACTCAAGCCCTTTTAAATCATGGCTCAGCCAGTTTCAACGAAGATGAAATTGCAGAAAAACTAGCGAATGTTGGCGCGAATATCAGCGATAATTTTGACCGCGATCGCGCCGGACTCTCTTTGCGAACGTTGAGCAGCGTAAAGGAACGGTCGCAGGCGTTGGAGGTATTCGCACAGGTGATACAGTCCCCAACGTTTAATGAGCATATTCTTGCGAGAGAAAAAGCAAACCTCATCAGCGAGCTTAAGCAAGCGGATACTCGCCCAGAAGAAACTGTTCAGCGCGCTTTTTACACGGCACTGTACGGTGAACACAGTTATTCCCTGCCACCTGACGGTGAGGTGACCACCGTACAAAACATCAGCGCACTGGATCTTCGCGAGTTCTATATGGCCCATTACTCCGCGGATAAAGCTATCGTCGCTATCGTCAGCGATCTCTCCAAACTAGAAGCTGCGGCCATTGCGGAAAATCTAACCCTTGCATTAGGGAAATCGGCTAAGTTCAACGCACTATCCCAACCAAATGTTGCCCCGGTAGCAACGACCATCTCCATCGCGCATCCGGCGTCGCAAAGCCACGTTTTAATTGGCACCATAGGCATGCAACGCGGTGATGCAGATTATTTCCCTCTCTATGTGGGAAACCATATACTTGGCGGAAGTGGATTTGGATCGCGCCTAGTGGAAAATGTTCGTGAGAAGGAAGGTCTAGCCTACAGCGTCTATAGCTATTTTATTCCCTATAAAACTAACGGGCCGTTCCTGATAGGATTTCAAACGCAAAAGGAGCAAACGCAGAAGGCGTTGGACATCGTGATGTCGACATTAAATGAATTTCTCTCTACCGGCCCGACTAAAAAAGAACTCAGCGATGCAAAGAAAAATATCATCGGCGGCTTTCCGTTGCGCTTTGATAGCAACAAAGAGCTATTGGAATACCTAAGCATCATTGGGTTTTATGATCTTCCCTTAAGTTATTTTGGCGATTTCGTACAAAATATTGAAAAAGTAACCCTCGCCGACATTCGTAACGCATTTCAGCGTCGAGTCGACCCGAATAAACTGATCACCGTCATAGTGGGTGCGCCCAATTAATCGCTAGACGAAACGCTACTGCGACACGCAAAATTTGGCAGCGACTCTTAGAAACCAAGTAAGAATCATAGGGGGCGAGTGGCGCAGCCGTCTAATCAGCTTTCCCGCTAAGGAAGGATTGCGCCCTACTGCGAATCGCATCCGCGAAACACTTTTTAACTGGTTAGGACAAGACCTGACGGGAAAATCCTGTCTTGATTTGTTCGCAGGGAGTGGCGCGCTTGGCTTCGAGGCAGCGTCGCGGCGAGCGGAGAGCGTTACCATGGTCGAGTACGACGCAGATGCCTATCAGGCGTTGAAGCTATCCGCCGCGAAGCTCGCCGGTAACAACGTGTCTTTGGTGAAAGGCGATGCGCAGGCATTTATCAAATCTGATAAGAAAATCTATGATATTGTTTTCGTAGACCCACCGTACATTGATAATGCGATCGCGAATTTTTTGCACTTTCTGCAACAGCGAATTCATTATGAGTCGTTGGTATATGTTGAGGATTCAAAACCGATAGAATATAAGGGGTGGCATGTTGTCCGCGCGCATCGCGCAGGCAAAGTCCATTATGGATTATTAAAATTAAACCTTGAGAAATGACTACTGCAATTTACCCTGGCACGTTTGATCCGATCACGTACGGACACGAAGATTTAGTCCGCCGCGCATTGTCATTATTTGAAACCATCATCGTCGCGGTGGCCGCCAGCAATGAAAAAGGGGCTTTTTTTACCTTAGCCGAAAGGGTCGATCTTGCGCGCGCTGTTTTCTCAGGAGACCCAAAGGTGCAAATTTTGGGATTCAGCGGATTGTTAATGGACTTTGTTAGGCAGCATAAAGCAAAGGTTGTCATTCGTGGATTACGCGCGGTTTCTGATTTCGAATATGAATTTCAAATGGCAGGCATGAATCGAAATCTCTACCCCGACGTTGAAACATTATTTCTAACCCCCTCTGAGCAATATATGTTTGTGTCGGCCAGTATCGTGCGCGAAATTGCGGTTTTCGGTGGCGACGTGACCAAGTTCGTTAACCCCGTCGTAGCGGCAAAGCTAAAACAAAAAGCCAACGTGCAAAAAACCCCAGAGAAATAATTTGTCGCTAATAATTTCTGATACGTGTATCAATTGCGACCTGTGCGAGCCGGAATGTCCAAATGATACGATTTCGCAAGGAGAGGAAATTTACGTTATTAATCCTCACGCATGCACGGAATGTGTTGGGCATTACGTCGCACCGCGATGTGTCGCCGTCTGTCCAATAAATTGCATTGTGCCAGACCCTGCGTACGTAGAATCTAACGAGAATTTATTTAAAAAATATCTAGCGTTGGCGGGGAAAAACGCTAAAACCTAAGTAGTGGCTATTACTACATTCGCAGTTAAACTCGGTGCCCTTGGCGGTTTTTCTCGCAACCTCACAAATGGCACAGCCGACTTATTTCCAAAACTAATAGACAAAATTACACTGCAGCGAGCGAGCACCAAGATTTTGACTATTCGTTTGTTTCAATGATCGATCTAAGAGGTGCTAGATACATTGCGGAAAAGCAAATAGATATCTTATTAGACCTATCTCGCCTAGGCCAGACGAGATTTCGAGTTGCCAATTTACAACAACTAAAATGGGTATCAATTAATCAACTATGCCCCGCGCATAGGCCCGACAATTGCGCCACAAATATTATTAATAACACAATGATTAGTATGCTTTAAATACGCTTCCGGTGTAGATACACCGAAAATGCGAATAAAAGTCGAACCGCCGCGCGCAGCGAATATGCATTGGTACACAGGCTTATCATTGACATTGCATTCAATCCTATCTAAATTCCACTTTCAATCTTTTAGATTGCTGGGCGCGGGCGTAGAATAAGATTATTGCGTAAGCCACCTATTCAATTAGCCAGATAAAATCGCAGAAAAAATTTTTTGTCATTTTATCCGGGGCCTACTGCAAATCAGGTGTTAACAACGCTAAAAAGGGAGTTTAGATTATGGCTTCATATCCACCGTTGTTACCGGACAGAGACAATCCCTTATCTGCATCAAAATGGTTCCCGTCAGATGATTTGACGTTCGCATATTGGGTTCCAAATATTTCTGGTGGGTTGGTGGTCACGACACTTCCAATGGATACCGACTGGTCACCGGAAGCAAACATTAAATATGCGCGCGATGCAGAGAATAATGGTTTCGAAACGGCTCTCGCGCAAACCCGATGGTTTGCGAGCTATGGTGCCGATCACCAGCACGAAGCGTTTGTCATTGCCACGACCATACTTAACCATACAAAGAAGTTGGAAGTCATCACCGCGTGTCATCCAGGTTTATGGCACCCCGCGATCGTGGCGAAGCTACAAGCATCCTTAGATGTGATAAGTAAGGGCAGAACCTCCGTCAATATCGTGAGTGGATGGTTCAAAGGTGAGTTCACTGGCTTTGGTGAACCCTGGTTGGATCACACCGAACGTTATCGCCGCTCCGAAGAATTTATTCGTATCATGAAGGGTATGTGGAACGAAGATGAATACACGATGTATGGAGACTTCTATCGCATCAACGGTGCACCAATGTTACCTAAACCCGCTCACCGCATCGTTGTCTTCCAAGGCGGTAACTCCAAAGATGCGCGCAGGATGGCTGGTCGTGTTTCCGACTGCTTGTTCATGAACGGTAATACCAATGCGGGCTTTAAATCCATTATGGACGATGCGACTGCGGCGGCGATTGAGTCCGGCCGCGATCCAAGAGAATTGAAATTCGGTGCGAATGGCTTTTGTATTGTTCGCAATACAATGAAAGAAGCAACCGATACGTTGCGCGAAATCATCGTCAATGCGGACGTTGAGGCCGTTAAAGGCTTTGGCGAAGCGGTTAAGGCTGCAGGCCGCTCTTCCAAGGAGGGTGAAGGCATGTGGGCCAATTCTTCCTTTGAAGACTTGGTGCAGTATAACGACGGGTTCAAGACGGGTCTGATCGGTACTGCGGAAACAGTTGCCGACCGTATCTTGGAGCTAAAAGCAATTGGCGTAAAAGTTGTTCTTTGCGGATTCTTACATTACAACTGGGAATTGGCTGAATTTGGCAAGACCGTCATTCCTTTAGTGCGCCAAAAAGAAGAGGACGTCAAGAAAAAAGCGCGCACGCGGGCTAGGAAGAAAGCGGCCTGAGCGCACCGCCGACTTAGATAAACATTCGATTGCGCAACATACAAAGAACCAGGACTTCTATTTCCTTTGCAGCTATGCCATAAATTTACATCGGCTAAATTGTATTTCCGCTATTAAAAATTATCAATTTCTTGGCACGAGGTGGAGATGAAACCAAAAAGCATGAACGAAGTTGTAGATGGAGAGCGTTACCATACCGACACCTCGAACATACTTGCATCGGATGAAAAGGAAGGCGTTTTTTTATTTCGCGCACTAAATTCGAATTACTTTGTTCAGCGCCAAGGCAAAAAAGAATCCCTAGAGGTTTTGCCCATGCAGGCCGCCGAAGCTTTGTACAAAACGCTTCCGAAAAAACACCAAACTCTGGTGGCATCTTTTCCGAAACTTCACGGCGGGGTAGGAATGGATACTGTCACATCCTATGACGACGATTAAACGGTAAAGAATTCCGTTTTTAGTTAAAAAAGATGAGGTATCATCCTCGGCTTTTTTCTTTGCTACGATCTTTGACGCGAGACAATATAGATATCACCAATGCCACCGCGCAAATGCCAAAAACCATAACCCTGTCGAAATCTTCGACCCCATGCACACGCACACGTGCCGCACCTGGGCACGGGTCGGCCTCCTACACCTGATCCTCGACGAACTGCAGCACCATCCGGTAATGACACCCTTCGGTAGCGAACAACAGCCGCCCGGCGTCCAGGCCGCGCACTGCGGTGATGTAGTGCTGATCACAGCGGCTGGGTCTTGTCGATGCCGACCAACTACACGCGCTCGGAGCGGGCAAGACGCGCCTGCCCTATCGGAACCACCGTCGGTGGCGCCGACGGACCCGGTTTACTGCCCCAAGGAGCAGCGAGCGGTGACCGTCGATCAGGATCTGTTGTAATTAAGCAAGATCAAAGCGATCGGCGTTCATCACCTTGTTCCACGCGGCCACGAAGTCACGCACGAACTTCTGTTTTGAGTCGTCCTGAGCATAGACTTCCCCGATGGCCCGGAGCTGGGAGTTCGAGCCGAAGACGAGGTCGACACGGGTGCCGGTCCACTTCACTTTACCCGTTGCGCGATCGCTTCCTTCGAACACTTCTTCGGATCCCGACACCGCCTTCCACTCCGTGCCCATGTCGAGCACGTTGACGAAGAAGTCGTTAGTCAGCGTCTCCGGCTGCTTGGTCAAGACGCCATGCAGAGACTGTCCATAGTTCGCACCCAAAACGCGCATACCGCCGACGAGAACCGTCATTTCAGGCGCGGTCAACATCAGCAGTTGCGCCCGATCTAACAGCAGCTCCTCGGCCGATACGGAATATTTTGTCTTGAGGTAGTTGCGGAACCCGTCTGCGATCGGCTCCAGCACGGCGAAGGACTCGACATCGGTCTGCTCCTGCGATGCGTCGGTGCGGCCCGGCAAGAAAGGAACCTTGATGTCCTGCCCAGCGTTCTTCGCGGCCTGCTCGACGGCTGCGCAACCGCCCAGAACGATCAGGTCGGCGAGAGAAACCTTCTTCCCGCCAGACTGAGAGGTGTTGAACGCCTTCTGGATCCCCTCAAGGGTATTGAGCATCTTCGCCAATTGGGCGGGTTGGTTGACCTCCCAATCCTTCTGCGGAGCAAGGCGGATACGTGCCCCGTTCGCGCCACCGCGCTTGTCAGAGCCGCGGAAGGTTGCCGCCGAGGCCCAAGCGGTCGAGACCAATTGGGAAATGGAAAGTCCCGATGCCAGGATCTTACCCTTGAGGGCGGCAATGTCCTTCTCGTCGATCAGCTTGTGATCCACTTCCGGGGTAGGGTCCTGCCACAGCAGTTTCTCTGCGGAAACCTCCGGGCCGAGATAGCGCGAGCGCGGGCCCATGTCGCGGTGCGTCAGCTTGTACCACGCCCGGGCGAAGGCATCCGCGAATTGATCCGGGTTCTTGTGAAAGCGCCGCGAAATCGGTTCGTAGATCGGATCCATCCGCATTGCCATGTCCGCAGTGGTCATAATGGGCGCGTGCCGCTTCGAAGGATCGTGGGCATCCGGCACCATGTCCTTCTCGGCGACATTCTTGGCCACCCATTGCTGTGCACCAGCGGGGCTCGTCTTCAGTTCCCACTCGTGGCCGAACAGGGTGTCGAAGTAGCCGTTGTCCCACTTTGTCGGGTTGGGGGTCCATGCGCCCTCTAACCCACTGCTGATCGTGTGGACGCCTTTGCCGCTGCCAAAGGTGTTTTTCCAGCCGAGGCCTTGCTCCTCGATGCTGGCACTCTCGGGCACGGGGCCGACGTACTTGACCGCATCGGCAGCACCATGAGTTTTACCAAACGTGTGCCCCCCGGCGGTGAGCGCGACGGTCTCCTCGTCGTTCATCGCCATGCGACGGAATGTTTCTCGAATGTCGCGGCCTGACGCGACCGGATCGGGATTGCCATTCGGCCCTTCCGGGTTCACGTAGATCAGGCCCATTTGCACGGCCGCAAGCGGGTCCTCAAGCTCGCGGTCACCAGTGTAGCGCTTGTCGCCAAGCCACTCGGTCTCGCTCCCCCAGTAGATATCTTCCCCAGGTTCCCAGACATCTGCGCGCCCGCCGGCGAACCCGAAGGTCTTGAAGCCCATCGACTCCAGCGCGCAGTTGCCAGCGAGGATCATCAGGTCGGCCCACGAGATCTTGTTGCCGTATTTCTGCTTGATCGGCCACAGCAGCCGGCGCGCCTTGTCGAGGTTCACGTTGTCCGGCCAGCTATTGAGGGGCGCAAAGCGTTGCGTGCCGAAGCCAGCACCGCCGCGGCCGTCGCCGATG
>CANMPU010000051.1 GCA_947499755.1 Betaproteobacteria bacterium
AAAGCGCCGCGCTGCAAGATCGGAAGGAAGGCCGGAAATAACAGCGCCGATTTTTCTCCTGTATTCCCAACACACCGCCAAAATCGCCGCGAGCTGTATCGCAATTTCGAATACCCTACCTTTAGCGTCGTTAAAATCTAAAACCTCTCCGACCAAAATCAGATGACCGGTGCTAGATACTGGAAGAAATTCCGTTAGGCCTTCGACAATGCCGAGTACCAGCGCCTTGAGAAATAAAACAATATCCATGCGGTTTAATTTGCTCTATATGAATGCGCGCTTGTGCGCTGTGGCACTACACCCGGAAGTAAAAAAATAGCCCTATAGCGAGCGGTCGTTAAAGTTTGTTATAAATCTCCGCGCCCTGTCCTATAAATTCGGCCGCTTTCTCTTGCATGCCGATTTTTAGCGCGGCCGCTTGATCTATACCTTGCGCCGCGGCATATTCGCGCACTTCTTGGGTAATTTTCATGGAGCAAAAATGTGGGCCACACATCGAACAAAAATGGGCAAGTTTTGCGCCTTCCTGCGGCAAAGTTTCGTCGTGAAATTCTTCAGCTTTCTCCGGATCCAGCCCTAGATTAAACTGATCTTGCCAACGGAATTCGAAGCGCGCTTTTGACAATGCATTGTCGCGGATTTGGGCGCCAGGATGGCCTTTAGCTAAATCGGCTGCATGCGCCGCAATCTTGTAAGCAATAATGCCATCACGCACATCCTGTTTATTCGGCAGACCTAGATGTTCTTTCGGTGTGACGTAACATAACATCGCAGTCCCATACCAGCCTATCATCGCTGCGCCAATCGCCGACGTAATATGATCGTAACCCGGCGCGATGTCTGTCGTTAACGGGCCCAAAGTATAAAATGGCGCTTCGTGACAGTATTTCAGCTGAAGGTCCATATTCTCTTTAATGAGGTGCATAGGCACATGCCCCGGACCTTCTATCATCGTTTGCACATCGTGTTTCCATGCAATTTGTGTCAGCTCACCCAAGGTTTTTAATTCAGCAATTTGTGCTTCGTCATTTGCGTCATAGATTGAGCCAGGCCGTAGGCCGTCCCCGAGGCTAAAGCTTACGTCGTAGCTTTTCATAATTTCGCATATTTCCTCAAAATGAGTATAGAGGAAACTTTCCTTATGGTGCGAAAGACACCACTTTGCCATGATAGCTCCACCACGCGAAACGATCCCCGTCATGCGCTTTGCCGTAAGGGGGATATACGCTAGGCGTACACCCGCGTGTATAGTGAAATAATCAACCCCTTGTTCAGCTTGTTCAATTAGCGTATCGCGATAGAGCTCCCACGTAAGTTCCTCAGCTTTACCGTCTACTTTTTCTAAGGCCTGGTAAATCGGCACCGTGCCTATGGGCACGGGTGAGTTACGGATGATCCACTCGCGGGTTTCATGAATGTTTTTACCTGTCGAAAGATCCATCACTGTATCGCCACCCCAGCGTATAGCCCAGATCATTTTTTCTACTTCTTCTTCGATCGAAGATGTCACGGCAGAATTTCCTATATTGGCATTGATTTTCACGAGGAAATTTCGCCCTATGATCATCGGCTCTGATTCTGGGTGATTAATATTCAGTGGAATAATTGCGCGGCCGCGCGCAACTTCATCGCGTACAAACTCGGGGGTAATCGTTAGAGGGATCGACGCGGCGAAATCATGGCCGCGATGTTGGCGTAACAACGCTTCCGACAACTGTTCACGACGCTGATTTTCTCGAATCGCGATGAACTCCATTTCCGCTGTCACCAACCCTTGTCGTGCGTAGTGCATTTGCGTTACGTTTGCGCCAGATTTTGCGCGACGTAGCTTTGGCACGGCTTCGAAACGAATGTTGTCTAGTTGGGCAGCCGACCTACGCATGCGCCCGTAGGCGGAGCTTAGGTCAGGTAATACTTCTGTATCGTTGCGTTCATTTATCCAGTTTTCACGCAGCGCAGACAATCCCTGTGCGATATTGATTTTCACATCGGACGCGGTATAGGGGCCTGAAGTATCATAGACAGTAATCGATGGATTTTTCTCAACTCCAGTCATGGTCGCGGTATCAGACTGGCTTATTTCGCGCATGGGGACCAGAATGTCTGGTCTTGGGCCTTCTACGTAAACTTTACGTGAACCGGGAATAGGTTGAATCAAATCGCTGGGTGTAGATTGGTTTAAAAATTGGGGCTTAGCGTTCATTAGGTCGCTCCTCACAAAATCATTGCGCAAGGAGAGCGAAGAGTTTAACGCTTCCCTGCGGCGGGATTATCCGCACCAGGTTCAAAGGGTGTTTCTCACCGGGCACGCAGAGCATATTGGCCGCGTTGCCAGGACCCCTAGCTTTTGAGTGTGAAGCTACTGGAAATATGGAATAATTGCAAGGTTGCCCTTTAATATTTGTGACGAATGCTGAGATATGGATTTTGAACAAGCGCGCTATAACATGGTCGAAAGCCAGATCAGGACCTGGGAAGTTATCGATCAAGATGTGCTAGATCTTTTGTTTGTGGTTAAACGCGAAGATTTTATACCGCCGCAATATCGCACGCTCGCGTTCGTCGACATGGAAATTCCTCTGGGTTACGGAGAGTTCATGTTGCCGGCAAAGCTGGAAGCGCGAATTTTACAAGAACTCGAACTGAAAAAAACCGATACCGTACTCGAAATAGGAACGGGGAGTGGTTATCTGACCGCCTTGCTCGCACACCGATCTCAGCATGTTACTAGTATCGAGATCATTCCAGAATTTAGCAAACAGACGCAACATAAGCTCGCTAACTTGGATTTTAGTAACGTGACATTAGAGATTGGCGATGGTGCGCGCGGTTGGAACAAATCGGCACCCTATGATGCTATTGTTTTAACGGGTTCCTTGCCGATGCTGCCAGACGTTTTCTTAAAACATTTGAAGCCGTTGGGACGACTATTCGCGGTGGTCGGGGACGCGCCTGCAATGCAAGCAAAATTGATCACGCATTCTCGCGCTAGCGTTTTTAGTACTATCGATCTTTTTGAAACTAACATTGCGCCGTTGCGTAATGCGCTACAACCAAAACGTTTCGTTTTTTAATTTCCCCGTCGTCGAACTTGATTAAACCATGATGATTCTAAGAATTACACTTATTACCGCAGCGGCGCTCTTTAGCCCGTTAGCCCATTGTTTAGATTTGCTTGAGGTTTACCGCGAAGCGCAAACTCAAGACACACAATTTGCCTCCGCGCGTGCTGCACATAGAGCCGGATTGGAAAAGCTCCCTCAAGGGCGCGCGTTACTGCTCCCCACGATCGGTTTTTCCGCCAATACGACTGACAACGAAACTGACACCACTTTTCGCAGTGCCAATCTGGCATTGTCGGGTGGTAATCAAAAATTTAACACCAACAACTATACCGTGTCACTGACGCAACCCATCTACAATTGGTCTAACTTCGTTCAATACCAGGAAGGCAAAATCGCAGTAACTCGGGCAGACGCAGCTTTTGGCGCTGCCGCACAGGATTTGATCCTACGTGCGGCGCAAGCGTATTTTGATGTATTGGGGGCACAGGACAATCTTACATTTGCGGCCGCGCAAAAAGAGGCGATAGGCGAGCAACTCGCCCAGGCCAAGAGAAATTTTGAAGTGGGCACCGCGACCATCGTTGATACCTACGAGGCACAAGCGCGTTACGATTTAGTAAGCTCGCAAGAAGTGGCCGCCGCAAATAATCTTGAAATTAAGAAAAGCGCATTACAAGTTGTTATAGGTAAGCTTCCGGCGTCTCTTAAACCGCTCGCTAATGGCGTAACGCTAAGCCCGCCGGAACCAAATGATTTGGATAGCTGGGTGAACGATGCAATGCAAAACAGTTGGCAGATTAAATCGCAGCTCGCTGCTGCCGATCTTGCTGCAAGAGAGGTGGAGCGCAACCGTGGCGGTCATCATCCGACTCTCGACGTGGTTGCGTCTTACACAGATAACTCGTCTACTGGGGACGCAACCTTTGGCGTAGGCAGTGACGCAACGTCATCGCAGATTGGGTTGGAATTTAAATTACCGCTCTTCGCCGGTGGTGGTGTGTCATCCCGCGTAAGAGAAGCCGAAGCTAATAGAGAAAGGGCGTTGCAGGATCTGGAAACCGCGCGCAGAGATGTCGCGCAACGCACGCGCGAAGCATTTCTCGGAGTTACCAGCGGGATCTCTCAGGTAAGGGCGCTAGAGCAAGCGCTAATTTCTAGTCAAAGCTCTTTGGATTCAACTATAGTAGGGCGCGACGTTGGTGTCCGCACCGGGGTCGATGTGCTAAACGCGCAGCAATTGTTGTACAGTGCGAAACGCGATCTTTCTCAAGCGCGCTACACCACTATTATTAACGAACTAAAACTTAAATCCGCCGTCGGTAGTCTAGCCGATGGAGATCTTGCGCAAATTAATGCCTTGCTCGCGAGTGAGTAGCGTTTACTAGCTCTCGAATTTCAGTAACGACAACGTTCTTTCGGTGGCTCCTTGATATTGTTTGCTAAATGCTAAACCTGCCTGTCCCATCGCCTCGTACATTTGTTTTTGCTGAAACAACGCGTTTACCTTTTGCGCGGCCTCATTAATATCGCTCACCTGCAGCGCTGCGCCTGTATTGACCGCTAGCTGGGTAACTTCCGTAAAATTGTAAACATGCGGGCCAATAATTACGGCTTTCCCGCTAGCACACGCCTCAATTAAATTTTGCGCACCGTAGGGCAGAAAACTACCACCGATAAGCGCAATATCACTGGCAGCGTAATAGGCAAACATTTCCCCCATGGTATCGCCCAGTACGACTTTCGTATTGGCATCGATTGCTTCATTTGCGCTTCTCCTTTGGAAGCGAACGCCCCGCCTTTGCAATAGTGTTGCGACCTCGTCGAAGCGTTGCGGATGGCGTGGAACAATAACAATTAGTATCCCTTCCGGCAAAAACGCATCGAGCTTATCTAGTAATAAAGCTTCTTCGCCTTCCCTGGTACTTGCCGCCAGCAAAATCCTACGATCGCGGCCAAACTTTTCTCTGAGTTCTCGGCCAAACGCAAGAGTCGTCGCGGAGGGGACAATGTCAAATTTCAGATTCCCGGTTACGTTCACTGTTTCAGCGCCTAAGCTTCGTAGGCGAATAGCATCCTCTTCAGTCTGTGCTGCGATGCCCGCCAAATCCGCTAAAGCTTGGCGTACTAAGTGAGTGATCTGAGAATATTTGGTCGCCGAACGTTGTGAAAGCCTGGCATTGACTAAGTAAAGCGGCATTTTGTTTATATGGCATTGGTGAACCAAATTAAACCAAATTTCTGTTTCCATCAATATGCCGACCCGTGGGCTAAAATGGCGTAAAAAACGCTTAACTGCAAACGGATAATCGTAGGGTAAATAGCAACGTAATACGCTATCGCCAAAGAGTGCCTCGCCCGCTTCACGGCCTGTCGGCGTCATATGCGTGAGTAAAATTTGATGCGCCGGATAGCGTTCATTCAATTTCTTTATCAGTATCTGCGCGGCACGCGTCTCTCCCACAGATACAGCATGTAGCCAAATTACGTTTTTAGAAAAAATACGATACCAGCCAAACCGTTCGCAAATGTGATTTAGGTACGCAGGCTGACGCCAGGCACGCCAAAGTAGATGGCCCAATATCTTGGGTAGCATGATGGTGAGTAATAAGGTGTAGCCGAAGCGCGTTTTAGTCATGGTGTAAGCAGTTTTTCAACAGCGCTTGTGACTGCGGCTATGTCTGGTGCGCAACCAATATTTCCGACATTGATAATGCGGTCACTACCGTATAAGCCAGTTTCTTGCGGATTCGTTGCGCAGTAGATTCCAATAACTGGACATTTAAGCGCTACCGCAAAATGAGACAATCCAGTGTCAACACCAATTACGACTTTTGCGCGCCCAAGTAAGCTCGCAATATCTTCCAATCCAAGCCACGCAGGGCTGATTGCGCCTGCTATCTGGCTTGCCAATAATGCACTACGCGATTGCTCTTGCTCGCTTCCCCAAGGCAATAGCGAAACAATCCCTTTATTTGCGAGGTAGCTACCTAATCTTATCCAGTTGTCTATTGGCCAAAGCTTATTGGCCCCACTGCTTCCGTGTAGCAATACCGCGTACTGTTGCGTTGGCAACCATGGGAGAGCCGCGCTGTTAGCTGATATTCCAAAATCAATTTCAGCGGCGAGCGTGTAATTTAGTGCTTGAGCTGCAAGTTGGCGATTCCGCGTGATCGCGTGGCTACCCCACGGAACAGAAAACCTACGATTATAAAAAACAGCAGCGAGAGATTCTCGCGCGCTACCTCTATCGTAGCCGTAGCACACGCCGAGTGCCTGGCGCGCAATGACTGCGCTTTTGATTAACCCCTGAGTATCCAAGATACTATCGTAATCCTGTAGGCGCAGTTTCTGGCGAAAATTACGAATTTCTGCCCACGTGTTCGCGTTCGTAATCGTGCGGCGCCAGCGACGCAACGCAACCGGAATAACATTACTTAACCCCGCATGCATACCAGGGATAGCCGCAAATGCTTCTTCGACCACCCAATCGATCGTGGCTAACGGAAAATGCGCCACTAAATCGGTAACTACCGGAAGATTGTGCACGACATCGCCCATAGACGAAGTTTTGACCAGAAGTATTTTTTGCATCAGTTTGTTCTGCTTTTCTTATGCATTCGCGTCGTGGCCGTATTCTTAAAACGGGATTTTGCTAAAAAACTTCTTACGAATGGATATAATAAAACCCTGGGCCATATAATCCGCACACTCATTTATTTTTAAACGTATTTCTGAATGGCTATCGAATTTATCGATCTTAAGGCGCAATATGCCTTGCTTAAGAACACAATCAATGCGCGAATCCAAACGGTCTTGGATCACGGTCAATATATCATGGGGCCGGAGGTTGAGGAGTTAGAACATCGCCTCGCCGAATTTACTGGCGCAAAATATTGTATCACCTGCGCAAGCGGTACCGATGCATTACTAATCTCACTAATGGCGTTGGAAATAAAACCTGGGGATGAAGTAATTACCTCGGCTTTTTCGT
>CANMPU010000052.1 GCA_947499755.1 Betaproteobacteria bacterium
CCGGGCATTTGGCTGGCGTCGTTCAGAGTCAGGAATTCAAGGTACTTTGCGTTACCGTTAAGTTCGACTTGTCTGATCAATTGATTGAGCGGAAAGCCGCTCCAGGGGATAACCATGGACCACCCTTCAACGCAACGCAATCGATACACGCGTTCTTCTAGCGGGAACTGTTTTAGCAATTCGTCGATATCATAGGTTTTGGGACGAGCGATTTGCCCTTCAACCACCACGGTCCACGGTCGCGTTTTTAAGGTGTGCGCTTTTTGCGCGGGAGAGGATTTGTCGGTGCCAAACTCGTAGAAATTGTTATAACTTGTCACGTCATCTAGCGGCGTTGTTTTTTCGTCCGTGCTATATGGGCTCTTACGAATATTGGGAAGCGCCGTCGCCTGTGCCGCGAGTGGCTGACCTAAAAAACCGCTGAGCCCTATTCCTGCAGCCGCCGCAATAACGCTGCCGGCCTTCATAAATTCACGCCGACCTAAGTAAATAGACTCGTCTGTAATCTCAGATGGGTTTATGTCAGACGATTGCTTAATCAACATGGCATAATCCTCCGCCGAAAAAGTTTATACGCTAAATCGTATACGAGATTGACCACGATGTGGATGCGTAGTTCTACCTATATTGTTTCCCCCAACGCAAGCGCGGTAGCAGTGCAGCTAAAGGAGAAACGCGGTCGCCAGGCCCAAGAATGAACAAAAGCCTACAATATCGGTTACCGTTGTGAGAATGACTGTGGAACCCAATGCGGGATCGTAACCTAGACGTCGTAGAATTAGAGGGATCGAGACGCCACTTAACGCGGCCACGATCAATTCAATAACCATCGCGACACCAAATACGAGACTTAAGGTTGCATTCTTGTACCACCACCCCGCCACCAATCCGACGACAAGCGCCCACACGATGCCATTGACGTAGGACACCAATAGTTCTTTTTTAAATAGATGCTTGATATTAGTGGCATTGATTTGGTCTAACGCCAGGCCACGCGTGACGAGTGCCATCGTTTGCGTCCCAGCGTTTCCGCCCATGCTGGAGACTATCGGCATGAGCACTGCCAGTGCGACCAGTTGTGCAATCGATTTTTCATAGAGACCAATCACCGCCGAAGCCGCAAACGCCGTTATCAAATTAATCCCCAGCCATAAACCTCGATTTTTCGCACTTTCCCGCACTGAGGAAAATAAATCTTCTTCTCGCAAACCCGCTTGGCCTAGCAGGGCGCTATCTGATTTCTCGCGTATGAAATCCATCACCGTATCGACCGTGACCCGGCCAATGAGTTTGTCGTGGTTGTCGACAACGGCAGCCGTCACCAGGTCGTAACGTTCGAATGCCTGCGCCGCAGTCCGTGCCTCGTCCTCGGGGTGGAAAGTCGTGCTGATATCCTGCATGCATTCCGACACCATCACTTCCGGGTCTTTTAATACTAGGACCTGTAGCGAGAGCTCCCCTTTGAAAGCGTTGTCACGATCGACGACAAATAATTTATCAGTCTGGTCTGGTAGCTCGCCTAAGCGACGCATATAGCGCAATACTACTTCCAAGGAGATATCGTCCCGAACAGTCACCATATCGAAGTTCATCAATGCACCTACGCTATTTTCCGGATAGGCCATCGCCGATTGTAGGCGCGCGCGATTTTGGGCATCTAAAGAATCTAAGATGTCTTGAACAACATCTTTTGGCAGGTCCGGCGCAAGGTCGGCAATTTCATCGGTATCTAGCGTTTCCGCAGCAGCGCGCAATTCCTCGCTGTCCATGGTTCGGATCAGGGTCTCGCGTACCGTGTCCGATAGCTCTAGGAGAATTTCTCCATCTTGCTCGGGTTTTACGCGATTCCATACCGCCAGCCGTTGATCGACAGGGAGTGCCTCGAGAATATAGGCAACGTCAGCGGGATGCAGTTCGTCTAGCTTTTTTTGCAGTTCCGCTCGGCCTTCACGTAGACCGAGCTGCTCCATAAACTGGTGCTTAGGCGGATCTTGCTCTTGGCTGGCAGCCTCTAGCGTAGCGCACTTGTTAACGAGGTCGATGACCTGTTGCAAGTTCTCGCGCACGCTCGATTGCAGTTCCTCGGATTTTGCCATGATGTAGCCAGTATTTTCGTCTAGGCGAATTGTGCCACGTTATGAGGAATCGGCAAGAAAAATCTAAGTCGATAACTTATTCTGAAATATTCCCTTCATGGGAACAGCTCCCTAAGGAATTTGCGCGCTGTTCATACGGCCGCTCAGAATTTCGATGCGCTGCGTCACCCACCGCGTGTTGCGGTGTGCGTCATAAAATCTAGGATTCGGCACAATAGTCGCAAGCTGTGCAGCTTGATAGGCAGTGATGTTCTTTGCAGAAATATTAAAATAATGTTGCGCCGCGGCTTCTGCGCCAAAGATACCGTTACCCCATTCTATGATGTTTAGGTAAATCTCCAATATGCGACGTTTACTCATGAGTTGCTCAATCATCACCGTGATCAACGCTTCCTGGGCCTTGCGCCATGGGCTGCGGCTGCCAGATAAGAAAAGATTTTTGGATAATTGCTGACTAATTGTCGAGCCGCCGGCGACGATCTTTCCTTTCTTGATGTTCTTGTTATATGCCTTTTGCAACCCATCCCAGTCGAAACCATCGTGCTCGATAAATTTCGCATCTTCTGCTGCAATGATCGCTCGTTTTAGGTGATTGGAAATTTGTGAATATGGAACCCAGCGGTGCTGCAATTGTGATTTTGGATTTTTATCTTGAAGAATTTCGAGACGGTTCTCCATGAATGCACTGGAATGTGGGTTATGGTCGATAAGATAGAGCACGTGGCAGAGTAGCCAAATTTGATAGATAACGAATAGTACGACAACAGCCAAGCTCGCCTTCCAAGCAATACGCCAGATATTCTGCATCATCTCATGTTAGTAACGAAATTGACGCAAGGCGATTACGCTGCATAGGTACACGGCGATTAAAGCGACGCTCTTAAAAGTTGTAGTACGGGTGCCGTGTTCGGCCGGACACCGCGCCATATAAAGAAAGATTCTGCCGCTTGCTCGATTAACATACCCAGTCCGTCGGCACAACGACGCGCCCCTAGGTTGCGGGAAAATTCTAAAAATGCGTTCGACTGCACACCGTACATCATGTCGTACGCAAAAGCGGCGTCTGCGAAGACGCCACCAGGCAAGGGAGGTAGTTGGCTATTCAGACTGGCCGATGTCGCGTTAATGATCAGGTCGAAATTCTTGTCCGCCAAATCAGCGTAGCTACTACAGCTAATATTTCCTAAAGTACTAAATCGTTCGACAAGTGCCAGGGCTTTTTGGCTATCGCGATTAGCGACGACAAGGCGAGTCGGTGCTTCAAAAAGTATTGGACCTAATACGCCGCAAGTCGCGCCACCGGCACCCATTATCAAAACACGCTTATTCTTTAGGGCATAGCCCAAGTTTTGTTGTAGGTCACGTACCAATCCCGTGCCGTCGGTATTGTCGCCAAATATCTCATCGCCGTTGAAGCGCAACGTATTGACCGCTTGTGCGAGTTGCGCGCCCTTACTATGGCGTGTTGCAAGTTGCCATGCTGCATATTTGAATGGAATGGTGACGCTTGCGCCTTTGCCACCGTCGCGATAAAACTGTTGAGCGACCTCTGCAAACTTGTCCACCGGCGCCAACAATCTTTCGTAACGAACATTCTCACCCGTTTGCCGCGCAAATTCTGCGTGTATTCTTGGCGAGTGGCTATGCGCTATCGGATTGCCAATGACCACATAGCGATCAATCATTATTCGCTTACCAACTGATCAGCGCGATTAAATGTCCAGGTACGCGTGATACTTAGAATGTCTGTATCCGATTGGATGTCTGGCGGGAAGGGACCAAAGGGCGCTGCAAGTTTAACAATGCGCACGGCAGCTGCATCCAATACCTTGAAGCCAGACGAACGATCCACTTCGATGTTGCTGACACTACCGTCTGGCCAAATAGATACCGTGAGCAGCAACGTGCCATGGATTTTTTCCGCGCGTGCAGACTCAGGGTAGTTGAGATTGCCCACTCGTTCAACTTTAATACGCCAGTCTTCGAGGTATTGCGCAAATCTGTATTCCTGGGTACGTGCACCAATAAAGCGCCGCCGCGGACGTTTTTGATATTCATTCCACTCTTTAGAGATCTGCGCCCTTGAGCGTGCAAGCTCCAAACTTTGTTCCATCAGATCATTCACGTTCGGCGCGTCACGCTTTTGCGAGCGTTGCTGCGCATTATTATTGGCGCTATCAATTTGTTGGCGTGAATCGATTTGTGTCATTAGTTTTTTTGCCTTTGTTTCTAACTGCGCGACGCGATTCGCCAGCTGTATCTTCACGTCTTTTTTTGCAGGCGGCAGCGGGCTTTTCGCGCGTTGTGCTGCATCGGTGTTCCCGCCACCATCCAAATTCGCTTGTGCTAGCGCCTCCGCTTTTGTCGGTCGGTGAACGGTTTTGCTGTTGACTAAAATAACCTCCAAAGGTGGGGAAAAATTATTGAGCAGGCTAGCCTTCGGGAAACTGAAATTCAGCGCGATGAGTACAGCATGAACACATATAGACAACACAATTGTGATCACTAGAAGTCGCGCAGCCGGATCGCGAGAAAACGGTAGTGCGCTATAGACCATTGCAGGTGAATTTGCGGCCATATTTTCCAACAAGCAAAACCTTTCTTACGCGAAATATAGTAAAAACAACCCCTATAATTCTATGTGACAATCTTAGCGGTGTCACAACTTAATCGGTCGTTATATTGCATCTAATCCACGAGAACCCGACTAAACTCACAGCGAACTGTTAATTCAATTAGGTCTATTTCAGATATCTTCACCTCAATTTTTGTTCCCGCCGCAACATCTGTTTGCGACAATAAGCGTGTATGCAACGGCGCGCCATCAAGGCGAACAATCGTTTCCCGAGTAACGACGGCGGTCCACGTGGTGATATTTTCTTGCAACAGCCAACGTAAACACCAATATCTTTCCATCGTACGTTGAAATTCATTGTAAACGTTGTATGCGAATTCGAAGTCACGAATAATCGCAAACAGGCTGTCACTATTTTTCTGGTAATGAACCGATACACCAGTTAACCAGGAAATAAGTTGCCGCTGATTAACTAAATCCACGTAACGCCTGAGAGGTGAGCTTGACCAAAGATACTGTGCAACGCCTAATCCCTGATGCGGCGCAGGGGAAGTAGACATTCTCACTTTGCCTTCAAATTGTGATCTGTAAATGCCAGGGATATCATTTTGTGCAAACTGTTTCCCCCATTCGGCGTTGGCAAAAATCATGAGTTCTGAAACAATACGATCAATCTCTGAGCCACGTTGGCGCGGTAGCATGGTAACGCGATCATTTGTTACATCAATGCTGTATTCGATGCGCGACAAATCGAAATTGTCTACATTACCGCGTAATAAACGCAGCTGATCTGAAAGTTGGAGTAAGACGTTCAACTCGTTTGACCAGAGCGCATTCACGGGACGAGCTGCGAGAAGCGTCTCTCCGCTTTCGAGCTCTTCGCGCCTTAGGTTTGCCGCGATATGAATATTTTCAATTTCTGTTTTTACCGCCGTTGGAATACATTCGCTGTCGATATCCAGATACAAGGAGATTACTGGCCTTACCGTGTCTTGCAGTAAGGTAAATTCATTGATGACTGCCGTGGGGAGCATCGTAATTTTCCCGCCGGGATAATAGACAGTGGAGAGTCGCTTACCAGCGCCCTCGTCAATTTGTGATCCGGGCATAAAACCTAAAGCCGGGGCAGCAATATGAATACCGACGCGCCAGCCGTTATTTGGCAATGGAACTACCGAAAACGCATCGTCGATTTCTGTTGTGCTGGCGTCGTCTATGCTAAACGCCGCTGTCGGCGACAACGCCAATTCGGACAGATCGGCTATACGAGCATCAGTACTACAACCCCTTTCTTCGGCAAAATATTCGAATAACAGGCGATTAAAGTGGTAATCATGGATCGATGGAAGCGCGCCGCATTTCTCGAATAGTTTTGCCGGAGATAAACCGCTACGAGCACACGCGTCCATAAGCGCTTTCTGTTCGACTGAATTATCCTTTTGGCCATAGAGAAGTTTATCTTTTATCAGCGCAAAATCACTTGGGAATTCGTGCTGGATTAGCTGCTCTGTTAACTGTGCCTGGCGCAGTGCGAGCGCCTGTTTTTTTTCCGCGCTAGCAAGCGCTGATTTGAGAGCGTCTGCCGGGGCTGCTTTATAATGCCCCTTTCCCTTTTTATAGAAATGCATAGGCGCGGAATGCAGACGCAAAATTACGCTCGCTGCTTCAAGCGCGCTCGGGGCGTGTCCGAAGTAGTCTAGCGCCAAATCAGTAAACAGGAATTCTCTTGGTGTATAAAGCTCCCATAAGAAATTTTCGTCGAGCTCATCGGCATGCCCTTGCGCCAGAGTCATAAATTCCGCGAGCTGCGGGTTGTCAAATCTCAATAAGACAGCGTTCGCCTTTATCTTGCTGCGCTTACCATGAGGAGTTTCTACGTGCAAAGAGGTGTCTGCATCGACTAACACACTTGCAACCTTAAAACATCCATTTTCCTCGTAGAAAACATTCATAAGACGGTATGTGGGGGATTCGTGCTGGAGAAGTTTAAATGGTGATGCGCGTAGTGCGCACGTGCCTAGCTGGAAAAATGTCGCTGAATTATAACCTAACTAACACTTTCGGTTTCGATATTCCGATGAATTTAAAAATGTGTGGTACAACGAACGCAAAGTTTTGAAAGCTATGATTGTCGCGCGACATCACTAGATGTTTTGCACCATGGTATTTATCGATTGCTTCTCTAGTAAGTCAAGTAACGCATCACCGCTTTGGACCATAAAAAAATAGCGTTCCACATTCGTGATTGTAT
>CANMPU010000053.1 GCA_947499755.1 Betaproteobacteria bacterium
AAGATCCCATTTGATTGAGACAATCACACAGTTGCCTTTTGTAAAATAATTTCCAACATGTATCATTCAATTTAAAGTGCGACGATACAGTAATACATTTTCACATCAGTCGCTGCGCTCAAAAAATGCAATAACGATCGCCTTTTTGCCCGATTCGCTGCGGTCAATTATAAGCAGCAAATTTTCAGTTGGGTGGGGGCTGTTATCGAGGATTGTGTCCATACTTAAAATTTCGTATGAGGTATAGATAGATAAGTGCCGCATTCTGTGGGGTTTTGTTGGGGGGTGGGTTGCTTATTTCCAGAACAAAAATTAATTATTACGGCGGGTTAGAACGGCTGGTGTAAAATTCGCCATCTTGGTATTGATCGAGCTGCAATGGCTATCTTTAGAGGTAACGATTACGACGTAAGTAATCGAATAAAAACCACAGATCCGTCCGACGTAAACCGTGAGGTACGCCGTATCTATTTGGAGCTGTTTCCCCATACGGCAACGGACGCTCTAGATCGCTTGTTTGTTGATGTCACAACGCTATATCGTGGGCAGCATGCGGATTACTGGGCCTGCGATACCAGTTACCACAATCTTCAGCATATTTTAGACGTCACTCTAGCGATGGGGCGGCTAATGGATGGCTATCAACGATCTACCGCAAATGCAGCTGCGTTAACCGCCGACATGTTTCGCTTCGGCATCATGACTGCACTGCTCCATGATTGTGGTTATATTCGCCACAAAAAAGATTTTCGTCATAAGCACGGTGCGGAATATACGACAATCCATGTTACGCGCAGCGCGCGTTTTGTGAAACGTTACCTCTTGCAAACGGGGAACACAAAGCTCGCGGCGGAAGGATCAAGAATACTCCACTTCACCGGAAACGAGATCCCCTTAGAGCGACTCAGAATTAGCGATCCTACGTTGTTGCGTCTAGGGCAAATGCTAGGCTCGGCCGATATAGTTGCGCAGATGGCGGATCGTTGTTACCTGGAAAAATGCTACTACCGTCTTTATCCGGAGTTTGTATTGGGTGGGGTCACAAAACAACGACGCTATAAGGGTAGCGATGATGTTTGTTTTTCCTCCGCTCACGATCTAATCGCCAAGACCCCAGGGTTCTATAAAGATATTTGCCATCGACTCGAACACGAATTAGGTCGTGCATATCATTATGCAGAACGGCACTTTGGGAACCAAAATCTCTATGTTGAAGCGGTTGATCGAAACGTGAGATACGCAAAACGCGTCCGCGAAAAACCGCTATTAGAAGCGCTGCGGCGGCACCTACCACTCGAGTAGCGCGCCGCTTAGAATCCGCTCTACCATCAGCGGCATTTTAGCAATTTTCGCGGCTGCGGTTTTGCGTCGGCGATTTTTTCCCGATCTTGCGATTTTTCGGATTCGTCCGTTGTAGATTTTTCATCCTCATCGCTGTTGGATTTATCCTTTTTTCGTATCTTCTCTCTAAGGTTATTCTGGCGATCTGACTTAAATTCTGTAGCAACTGTTCTGCCGTCACTATTGTCGTCTTCTATATCGCCGGTTTTTGCTTTTTAGTCTCCGGGTCTTTTTATTCGTATTGCATCAGTTTTATCGTATTTAGCGTCTATTTCGCGTAATTTACCACCATGATCGGTGAAGTTAGCGTCTTTTTCGCTAAACTTCCCAGATGGTTCCAAATTGCGCCAGCCGCCTTTATTTGAATCTATCTCTTTGAATGTAATATCTTTATTTGTTAAATTACCGCCGATATTATTAAAATCCCGATCAGGTAGTTTCGCCGCATCAAAATTTTTGCCAGTTGGCATCACCTTGGCAATATCGGAACCCAGTTTCCCGGCGTCCATAAGTAGGCAAAGCGGCGGTTTCTATGGGCGCGATCCTAATCGCCTGTGGCGTGAGTCTGTCCAATAACTGATGGTGATTTGGCCCTCTACGATCGTTACGACCACCGTCACCGAACACCGAAGTACTCGTGCTTAATAGAAACATTAGGATCAAGAGACTTAATGAATGATGACGCATGATTTACCTTTCTTTCGTGAAATAGCCGCCAAAGCGTATCTACGGTAATTTACTGTCAAACTTGAGATACCCTGCCTATGTATTTTACATTACCTACGTATTACTTGCGTATGGCAGAGTGAGAACGAGTTTTCCTATGTGTTTACCGCTTTCCATCAGAGTATGTGCATTTTCTGCATCGTTCAAGGGGAATGTGGCGTGTACCACGGCTTTTATCACCCCCGATTCGATTAGCGGCCATATTCTTTCCTTAAGCGTATGAGCAATCTTTGCTTTAAATTCAGTTGATCGCCCTCTAAGAGTCGACCCGGAAATTGTAAGCCGGCGTCGAAGAATTTCGCCAGAATCTATGCTTGCTTTGCTTCCGCCTAAGTAGGCGATGATGGCGATGCGACCATCGTCCGCAAGCGCTTTCAGGTCACGTGCAATATAATCTCCGGCGACCATATCGAGGATAACATCGACGCCGCGACTGGAAGTATTTTCTTTAATCTTTTCGACAAAATCTTCGGTTTTGTAGTTAAACGCCTTTTCCGCACCGAGATGTACGCACGCAACGCATTTTTCTTCGCTGCCAGCCGTTGCGAAAACTCGGTGCCCGAGTGCGTACACCATTTGAATGGCCATGACCCCTATGCCACTAGATCCACCATGAACGAGAAAAGTTTCCCCTGGTTTCATTGCCGCACGGTCGAATACATTCGACCATACGGTAAAAGCTGTTTCCGGTAGAGAGGCCGCTTCGATTAGTGAGAGCCCCTTAGGAACGGGTAAGCACAGAGAATGGTGTACTGCGGCATATTCCGCATAGCCACCACCGTTCAGCAGCGCACAAACCGGCGCACCAATTTTCCATGTATCCACTTTGACTCCCAGCATCGCAATCGTTCCCGCAACCTCTAGGCCGGGAATATCAGAGGCCCCCGGCGGGGCAGGATAGAGGCCTTTACGTTGCAACACGTCCGGTCGATTAACACCCGCTGCGGCGACGTGAATAAGCACGTCATATTCACCCAAAACGGGCAGGGGCCGAACAGCCGGCACAAGTACGTTTGGTGGCCCGGGCTCGGCTATTTCGACAGCACGCATTGTTTTGGGCAAGTATCCGTTCATAGTTTCGGTTACCTTAGTCGTTGTGGGATGAATTTGCTGCGCAGGCGGGCTAATATACCTTATGAGGAAATTAAGGTAAAACCTAGCTACGTTCTTGAGAGGCACAAATGAAAATACTGGCACATCGAGGTTACCATGCTCACGCCCCAGAAAATTCAATGATGGCTTTTGAAGCTGCAGTTGCTTTGGGTGTGAATGGTATAGAAACAGACGTGCGTGTCACAAGAGACGTTGCGTTGGTGCTGATACACGACAGGGTGACTAAAGGCGGTGAATTAGTCGCGCAGCTTACACGAGCGCAATTAGAAAAAGCACTTGGGCATGAGGTTCCCGTGCTAGAGCAAGTGCTCAATCGTTGGCCTGAATTGTTTTGGAATATTGAAATAAAAGTTTTAGACGCATTTGTGGATAGTACGGCATTACTAAACAAATTTTCTGGACGAGGTAACATTTTGCTTTCCTCATTCCGCCACGACTTGGTGGTTCAGTACGCGTCACAGCTCGATGTCGACTGCGCGTTACTGTACGCAAACCGGCCTGCAGAAATTACAGACATGATCAAAACCTATGCTAAGTTTCCACGAATACGTTGTGTTGTGTGGGACTTTAATATTCTTGACGCAACACTGGTTAGCGAGTTGCAGATTAATGGTTGGCGTAACTATGTGTACGGCCCCGTTACTAAGGCAGAACATACACGCTGTGTTGATATTGCGTTGGACGGTATTATCACTGATTATCCTGAGCAATTATTAACACGATCATGAAATACATTCTTGCGTTAGACCAGGGAACCAGTAGTTCGCGCGCTATTTTGTTTGAACAGTCAGGGGCGGTCAAAGCAATTGCGCAGAAACAGCTCGCGTTATCCTATCCTGATAATGGATGGGTAGAGCAGGATACAAGCAAAATTTGGATGACGCAACATCAGGCAATTCAGGAAGTATTAACGTTAGCGGGTATCAGCGCGACAGATATTGCCGCTATTGGTATATCGAACCAGCGCGAAACCACGTTAGTGTGGGATAGAAAAACCGGTCATCCAATATATAACGCGATTGCTTGGCAAGATAGAAGGACTGCCGAAATATGTGATCGCTATCGTGGCCAAGATCTTGAATCATTAGTTTCCCAAAAGACTGGGCTTATGTTGGACCCCTATTTTTCAGCAACAAAAATTTCCTGGATACTCGATCATATCGAGGGCGCGCGCCAGAGCGCGGAGGCGGGCGAGTTGGCTTTTGGCACGGTAGATTCGTGGTTAATTTGGCAATTAACATTAGGCCTTGAACATGTGACCGATGCGACCAATGCCTCGCGGACGCTTCTGTTTAATCTCAATAAGGGCACCTGGGATCGCCAGTTATTAGAGATTTTTCGTGTCCCTGAGAAGATGCTGCCACGCATCGTAGACTCTAGCGGCATTTGTGGCGCGGCGAAAATAAATAGCCTAGCTGGAATCCCCATCGCAGGAGTTGCCGGCGACCAACACGCTGCGCTATTCGGTCAGCGCTGTGTCCACAACGGGATGGTAAAAAATACTTACGGAACCGGATGTTTCTTGTTATTAAACACCGGAAATCAACCGGTGGTTTCACGAAATAAACTCCTGACTACGTTGGCTTGGCGCCGAGAAAAAACGACAAATTATGCGTTAGAAGGCAGCGTTTTTATCGGCGGTGCGGTGATTCAATGGTTGTGCGATGCTTTGGGGATCATACAGTCCTCTTCAGAGGTTGAGGCGCTCGCGAACAAAGTAGATAACAACGGTGGAGTTTATTTCGTGCCGGCGTTCGTAGGCTTAGGAGCGCCGCATTGGGATCCCTATGCGCGGGGAACGATAGTCGGCCTTACTCGCGGGAGTACTGCTGCCCATATAGCGCGTGCCGCTTTGGAGGGAATTGCCTATCAGGTTGACGACGTATTGGCTGCCATGCAGTCAGATGCAAATATAGCACTGTCAGAACTACGCGTAGATGGAGGCGCCGCACAAAATAATTTGCTGATGTAGATACAAGCGGATATCAGCGGAATTGCCGTTGCACGACCACGGATAACGGAAACCTCGGCTTTGGGCGCCGCATATCTCGCAGGCCTTGGTATTGGGTATTGGTGTGAGACCGATCTCGAAACGCATTGGACGCTAGAACGTTATTTTGAACCACGTATGAATCGTAGCCAGGCCGAGGCGGTGAAACATGATTGGCACAAAGCGGTCGATAGGGCGCGAAATTGGGCATATCGGGAAAATTAGAGCAGGAAAATATTTTATTTTGCGCATCTGGTTGATCAACTTAAAATATCTGAGGAGCAGCTGGCGCTACCGCGAGATGTCACAAGTGTCGGGGGGGCTACTAACTTGGTTGCGCGGTCGTGGGGAGCCATGGCAAGCGGCTCTCGCGGACGGTACAGTGACAGTTACCGTCAACAAAAACTTCACCGCGCTTGAAGTCCAAGTCAAAGAAACCGACGAAATTGCAATAATCCCACTTAGAACCTAGATATTTGTTTGGACTAGCGTAACTTGAGAAAACTACTCGGTGTGGGAAATCAGAGCAACCTAAACCCTGGTAGCAGTTTTAACACGGCATTTGCAATTTACCTACCGAGCGAATAAAGCGATAATGCCACGTTAATTAATTTACTTACGTCAGGAGAATCAATGGCTAACATTGTGTCAATTTTAGGGGATGAAGCAAAATCGCTACTCGAGTACACGTGCAAGGGGGTACCTAAAGAGTCGCTGCAACTTCCTGGGCCAGATTATGTCGATCGAGTGGTGGCACATAAAGCGCTGAAGCCGCCTGTATTGCGTAGCTTACAAAGTTTATATAACCACGGCCGTTTATCTGGCACCGGCTACCTGTCGATTCTGCCGGTCGATCAAGGTATAGAACACACTGCTGGCGCATCCTTCGCGCCTAATCCACAATACTTTGATCCAGACAATATTGTAAAACTTGCGATCGAGGGAGGGTGCAATGCGGTTGCCTCTACCTTAGGCGTATTAAGCAGTGTGGCGCGGCGATATGCACACAAGATCCCATTCATTATGAAAATTAATCACAACGAATTGTTAAGTTATCCGAATACGTTTGATCAGACCATGTTTGCCAATGTGCAGCAAGCGTTTGAAATGGGTGCGGTCGCTGTAGGCGCAACCATTTACTTTGGCTCGGAAGAATCACGACGTCAGATTCAGGAAGTATCGGATGCATTCGATCAAGCGCACGA
Source organism: Betaproteobacteria bacterium (assembly GCA_947499755.1). Classification (GTDB taxonomy): domain Bacteria; phylum Pseudomonadota; class Gammaproteobacteria; order Burkholderiales; family CANMPU01; genus CANMPU01. The sequence goes on from CANMPU010000053.1 coordinate 6,376, forward strand.
ATTGGGTTTGGCAACGATACTCTGGGCATATCTCAGGAATACAGATTTCAAAAAAGATGGTGTTGATTACCATGTATCCGCAGATTTATCTGGGCAGGCAAACCATCTTGCCGCGACGATTAATGCCGATATCGTGAAGCAAAAGATGGCAGAAAATAATGGCGGGTTTAACGCGCTCAAATATTCCAAGACGCATGCCAAAGTCTACAGTGAGCTCACCACGGACCACCCCATAGATTTAGTACGTTACCAACTCGTAAATTGCTATATGGGCCGTGCGGGATTGATTAATTCCGGCGGAGAATCGGGAAAGGATGATATGCAACAAGCGATGCGCACCGCCGTAATAAATAAGCGTGCTGGTGGCATGGGGTTAATATCGGGTCGCAAGGCATTTCAAAAACCCACGGCAGAGGGCATTTCTTTGTTGAACGCTATTCAAGACGTGTATTTGTCCAAGGATGTGACGATTGCTTAGGTGATTGCG
>CANMPU010000054.1 GCA_947499755.1 Betaproteobacteria bacterium
TTGAGCTCATGCTCATGCCATAAGCACCTGCCGACATGATCGCGATCAAGTCTCCCTCCACGACACCAAGAGAGCGATCTCTACCAAGGAAATCTCCGGTTTCGCACACCGGCCCCACCACATCGTAGCAAACGGCCGGCATATCCGTTTTTTGTAGCGGCAGAATTTCGTGATACGCGTCGTATAACGCCGGCCGCATTAAATCATTCATCGCGGCATCCACGATCAAGAAATTCTTGCTGCCGTTGCGCTTAATATATTCAACGCGCGCAAGTAGCACACCGGCGTTACCGACTAAGGAACGCCCCGGTTCCAGCAATAATTTCTGCGGACGGTTTCCGAGAAGTTGCAATAAGGATAGAACATAAGACCCAGGTGCCGGCGGCGCCTCCGCGCGATAGCGTATGCCTAGTCCGCCACCAATATCGATATGCTTAATCGACAATCCCTTGCCTTCTAATTGATCTACTAGCAGCAATATTTTTTCAAGCGCGGCTTCGAAGGGAGTAACTTCAGTTAGCTGCGAACCGATGTGGCAATCGATACCGCAAATTTCCAATTGTGGCAAGGAGTGCGCGCGTTCATAGAGCGCTAGTGCGTCATCGTATGCCACGCCGAATTTATTTTCTTTTAGGCCCGTAGCAATATAAGGATGCGTCTTCGCATCAACATCAGGGTTGACGCGAATACTCACACGTGCAGTTTTCCCCCTGCGCTGGGCAATGCTGCTTACGCGCTTAAGCTCGCTCTCGGATTCAACGTTAAAGCAAAAAATATCAGCTTGTAGAGCGCTCTCTATTTCCCCACTCGTTTTGCCTACCCCAGAAAATACAATTTTTTTGGCATCACCGCCGGCCGCGAGGACACGCGTGAGCTCGCCACCCGAGACAATATCAAAACCGCTTCCCATTCGCGCGAAACAATTTAACACCGCAAGACTGGAATTGGCCTTCACCGCATAACAAATTAAATGGTCGCGCCCCGAAAAAGCATCCTCGTAAGAATGATAGGCACGCTCTAATGCAGATTTAGAATAAACGTAACACGGTGTGCCGACTTTATTTGCAATGTCGCTCAAGGACACAGACTCAGCAGTTAGCTGGTTGTGCTGATAAGAAAATGAGCTCACTTGTTCTTGCTTTGTTCGGTTTGTTGCTCCGCCGAGGCATCTGTAGCACGATCAGGAAGGACCAGTGGCCCCTTAAATCCGCAGGCGGGGATTAAACAAATGAACATGGCAAGGATTACGAGTGTGCGCATGGTGGATTTACAGTAAATAAATGGCATATTAGCACAAAGATTTAGGTGAAAAGCATCCACAGAGTTTAGATTAAAAGGTAGCGCCTATAGGTTTTGTTCAGCTCCAGGCGTGCCTTAACGTAATCCGGATAAATACTGTGCACGACTTGCCAAAAACGCTTTGAATGGTTCATCTCTTTTAGATGCGAAACCTCGTGCGCAATGACATAGTCCACCAGATGGTGTGGCGCCTGAATTAAGCGCCACGTAATGCGAATAATCCCATCTGAACTACAGTTTCCCCAGGAGGTTTTCGCATTCGAGAGACACACTCTATTTACCTTCACTTGGTGTAATCCAGAAAAATGTGTGACGCGTTGCTGAAACCAATCGTGTGCTGCTTTGCGATACCATGTTTCGACACGCGACTGAATTGACCGACTATCGTTGGCGTCAGCGATCGGCAGCATTAGTTCCTCTGCCACAAGCTCGGCGCTTGTCTCGCGCTGCATTGGAATTAACTTCAACTTAATCGAATTACCCAAATACCTCAGCGCGGTGTCGTGTTGCCAAACGAGATTATCCGATCGTTGCGCGTTCCAATCCGCCATTTTGCGCAGTATCCACGCCGAATGGCGATTCAACTCCCGGTTAAGTAGCGTATCCGAAGTGCGCAGCGGCACACTGACCTTTAGTCCTATATCGTCTACGTAAAAATACAGTCGCTTCGAACGCGGGTTTCTTTTTAAAATAAAATCCACCTCGGCGTTACCGAGCACTGCACGACGATTCTCCTTCAAATTGCGAATTCCCCTTATTTATGCGCAAAGCGCGGAAGGTAACAACAGCATTTCTGATTCTATCCAAGCCTCGACGCGTTGATTAATTTCCTGCGGCGAAAGCCCGCGCGGGTCTATTGGCTTACCGATACTAACCGTCACCACACCGGGGTATTTAAGTAAGGAACTTTTTGCCCAAAGCTCGCCCGCATTGTGCGCAACTGGAACGACGGTTGCGCCGCTTCCCGCCGCGAGCCAGGCGCCACCGATTTGATATTTCTCCTTTGACCCCGGACGCACACGCGTGCCCTCGGGAAATATCACAACCCAAAATCCGCGACTTAATCTCTCTTTGCCTTGCTGCAAAATCTGCCTCAAAGCGCCTCTCCCTGAAGCACGATCGATTGCGATCGGAGATAACATCGCCAAACCCCAGCCAAAAAAAGGAATATATAACAACTCTTTTTTAATGACCCATACCTGTGGCGGAAATATAATTTGAAACGCAAGTGTTTCCCATGCGGATTGATGTTTCGATATCACGACACTCGCGGTGGTAGGAATATTTTCTAAACCCTTTGTTTGATAGTGAATCCCGCAAATATATTTTGCCAGCGCAATCGTCATGCGCGACCAAGTGCAAATAATGCGGTAACGAACCAAGGGGCCAAATAGAAAGGTTAACAAAGAGACAACTGCAAAAAGCGGGGTAACAGAAACTTGTAATACTAAGAAGAGAACGGAGCGCGCGATAGTCAAAAACATCTTCATGTAATAATAAATCGAACCGCCTCCGCCAAATCCGCAAAGACTTTAGTATTTGGCGGCAGCGTAGAACTTTGCGCCGTTTTTTCGCCCTTACCCGTCAATACCAGGATGGGCTGCCCCTCGGCCAGCGCCGCGCATTCCAAATCACGCGCCGAATCGCCTACGCACGGCATGCCTTTCAGGCTCATACCGAAGCGCGCGGAGATTTCTTCGAAGAGCCCCGGCTTTGGCTTGCGGCAAGTACAATTCGCGTCCGCTGCGTGTGGGCAATAAAAAATAGCATCTATCCTTCCGCCGACTTGCGTCACCATGCGATGCATTTTGTCGTGAATCGCATTTAACGTCGACATCTCTAGTAATCCGCGACCTACTCCAGATTGATTGGTCGCGACCGCAACGTGATAGCCCGCTTGATGGAGCTGCGCAATCGCTTCCAAACTCCCGGGAATAGGTTTCCATTCGTTAGGCGTTTTTACAAATTGCGCGCTATCGAAATTGATAACGCCGTCGCGGTCTAGAACAATCAGCTTCATGCGTTAATTATGCCGCAAGTTTGGAAATGTCTGCTACTTGATTCATTAGTGTGGCAAGCTGCTGCAACAGTGCTTGGCGATTTTGTCGTATAACCGCATCATCAACCATCACCATGACTTCATCAAAAAAACGATCGACTTCAACGCGAAACGTCGATAATTTACACAGTGCGGCTTGATAATCGCGTTGCTCTATGCGCAACTCAATTTCAGGTGCTAAAGAAACAATTGCGCGATATAAATCTTTCTCGGCACCATCCTGCATCAGTGCGGGGTCAGGGTGAGCCCTGCTAGGTGAATGGCTATTTTTATTGAGTATGTTGCTGATGCGCTTGTTCGCCGCTGCAAGCGCAACCGCGTCGGGTAATTGCTTAAATGCTTGCACTGCTTTGAGCTTGGGTATCGCTTGTGAAATTTTCCCATGAAGCTGCGTCACCACCGCTTCGATTTCATTAGCTTCATATTTTTGTTCGCGTAGATAATGGCGCAATCTCTCTAGAATAAATTTATAGGCATCCACCACCGCAGCGTTCGATATCACTTCGATAGAAAACTGCGCTTGTGCAATTTTTAATAGCGCAATCAGATCCAAATCCCCACCCTGGTCAAGCAGAATACGAATCACGGCTACCGCATGGCGCCGCAATGAGTAGGGGTCTTTGTCGCCGGAAGGTAGCAAGCCAATGCCTATCAAACCCACGATAGACTCTAGCCTATCCGACAACCCTAGCGCAGCACCAATACCGTGAGGCAAACTATCATCGGCTGCGGACTTAGGAAGATAATGTTCTTCAACCGCATTAGCCACCGATTCCGCCTCACCATCGCACAGCGCGTAATAACGCCCGATTGTTCCCTGTAGCTCGGGAAATTCGCCAACCATCTCCGTCAATAAATCTGCTTTACATAAGTACGCGGCTCTTTCGGCGCTTTCGACATCAAGTCCCATTTTTGCTGCGATGGCGCCGGCTGATTTTTTCAGACGCTGAACGCGCTCCAATTGGCTACCCAATTTACCGTGATAAACCACGTCGGCCAATTTGGCCACGCGCTCGTGCAACTTTGTTTTACGATCAAGGTGTAAAAAGAATTTCGCATCCGCGAGCCTTGCCATAAGAACACGTTCGTTGCCATGAATAATATTCTCAGCGTCTTTCACCTGCACATTACTGATAAACAGAAATTTCGATAATAATTTTCCCTCGTGATCGAACATCGGAAAATACTTTTGCTGCTGGCGCATGCTAAGCGTCAGGCATTCCATAGGAAGTTGCAGTAGCTCATCGGCAAAATGCCCGATATACGCGACGGGAAATTCGACCAGCGCTGTCACCTCGTCGACCAGCGCTTCCTGTGCTTTTAGTATTTCTGTTTTTGCGCGCACTTGCTGTAGGGTGTCTCCAAGCAACAAATTCTTCCCCAAGGTGACGATATAGGCCTGATTTCGCGCTTCTTCCTTTTTGATGAGCTTTACTATTTTCTTTTTGCGTTCTTCAAAGCTGGCGATCACTTTTCCGCTCTTACGCAGCGTGCTTTCATAATAATCGGCATGCGCAATCTTAATTGCGCCCTTGCTCATGAAGCGATGCCCAAAAGTGGTGTTAGCGCACTCGCGCCCCATCACTTGGCCGCCGACCGCCGCGCCACCGTAAACCATGAGCATCCCACGCACAGGGCGCACAAATTCATCACTGCGATCGCCCCAACGCATTTTTTTTGCAATCGGTAACTGCTGCAATGCCTCGGCGACTTTACTATCCAAATTCACCAACAGCGCACCACCCTTGCTCATGAAGCGATAAACAAAATATTCGCCCTTGGTGTCGCGCTCGCGCGTGAGTTGCTCCAGCGACGTTTGCCACTTGCGCGCAAAACCCTGGAGCGCAGCGGTGGGGTTTCCCTGTTGATCGAGGGCGGTGGCGACATACGGCCCACGCTGCGTGTGTTCCTCATCAGGCGCCTGACTAGCGATGTTGCTGACACGCACAGCCAAGCGTCGCGGTGCTGCAAAAGCACACCAGCTACTATCTGTCATGGTGAATTTGAATTGTTCTAAGATGGCAAACAACCGTTGGCCAAAATCATCCCCGAGCCGTTTTAGTGACTTCGGGGGTAACTCTTCGGTGAGAACTTCAATGAGTAAAGAGTCTCGCATAGAGTACGCTAGCTTTGCGCTTCTCCCGCAGGCATTAGCGGAAAGCCCAACTTTTCCCGCGCGGCGTAATACGCTTTTGCGACAGCGCGCGCCAAATTTCTAACGCGCGCAATATAAGTCGCGCGCTCGGTCACGGAGATTGCGCCGCGCGCATCCAAAAGATTAAACACATGCGAACATTTCATCACCATCTCAAACGCGGGGAGCGTCAGCTCCAAGGAGACCAGGCGATTCGCTTCGGATTCGAAATGCTGGAATTGATCAAACAGCCACGCAATATTGCTATGCTCGAAATTGTATTTCGATTGCTCGATTTCATTTTGCCGATAAATGTCCCCGTAAGTAATCCCCTGCGCCCAAACGAGATCAAATAGATTGTCCTTACCCTGTAAATACATGGCGAGACGTTCCAACCCATAAGTGATTTCGCCCAGTACCGGCTTGCAAGCAAGGCTGCCGACTTCCTGAAAATAAGTAAACTGCGACACCTCCATGCCGTTTAACCACACTTCCCAGCCCAGCCCCCATGCGCCCAGCGTCGGCGACTCCCAATCGTCTTCCACAAAACGAATATCATTTCTTCGTGGATCGATATTTAACATCTTCAATGAGCCTAAATACAAATCCTGAATATCGTCCGGTGAAGGTTTTAACGCAACTTGAAATTGATAATAGTGCTGCAGGCGATTCGGGTTTTCCCCATAGCGCCCATCCTTAGGACGGCGCACCGGTTGCACGTAGGCTGCGCGCCAAGGCTCAGGCCCCAACGCACGCAGAAACGTCGCCGGATGAAAGGTCCCCGCACCGACCTCGATGTCATAGGGCTGCAAAAGGGCACAACCCTGTTTATCCCAATAAGCGTGTAACTGAAGAATGATTTGTTGAAAGGTAAGCACGGCGTCTTAGTAAATCGGTTAACGCCGAATTTTACCTATTTTGCTAGGACTAAGATAGATGATTGTTTAAGGGGTAACCCATGGATAAATGCGGGTTAGCTCAGACCCTCATGGCACTACCTTAAGGAAAAAATCTCTGATTACGTGGTCGTTCCGGCGAAAGCCGGAATCCAGGATTTCAAAAACAAAACTGAAAAACTGGGGTCAGGCTGACCCCCACCGTTGTGACCCCCGCCGTTGCCCCAGGCAAAAGGCAAGGCCTGACCCCCACCGTTGTTGTGACTAGCGATGTTGCTGACACGCACAGCCAAGCGTCGCGGTGCTGCAAAAGCACACCAGCTACTATCTGTCATGGTGAATTTGAATTGTTCTAAGATGGCAAACAACCGTT
>CANMPU010000055.1 GCA_947499755.1 Betaproteobacteria bacterium
ATCGGTGTACGCGATACGGTGAAAGCCATGACCCGTTAAAGCTAAAAAAGTTTTTCGACGCATTTTGTCAAAGAGCGTTGTTTTGGGCGCGCCCATTATAGCGGTGGATTTATCGATCAATCAGTATTTTTTCTTATATAAAGCATCTTGAAAGTTGCGTAAGGGAACTAAATAGGACTAAAGTAGTTCCAATTGAAGTAAAGGATGAAAACACAGTGCTACGCATGAGTAAATTGGCAGATTACGGTACGGTCGTGATGACGTATCTGGCGCAGCGGCCGGAGGCGGTGCATAGTGCCATGGAAACTGCAACGCAGGTACACGTCGCGCTGCCAACGGTGAGCAAGGTTCTTAAAATTCTCGCGCACGAAAATCTCGTTTTGTCATCGCGTGGCGCAAAAGGCGGATATGTTTTAGCGCGATCTCCGAAAGATATTTCCATTGCGCAGATTATTGATGCTATGGAAGGCCCAATTGCGCTAACACAATGTAGTAGTGACGATATTGTGTGCGAGCAGGAGGCGTCGTGTTCTATCCGCGGGAATTGGAGAAAGATAAATGAGGTTGTTCGCAGCGCGTTGCAAGGTGTCACATTGGATAATATGGCGCAGCCAGCCGTGCAACCGATACACATGTATGCGAATGGCTTAAAACAACGACGGGCGTTTAGTTAACTCTGGTCTTAATGAAATATTGGATATGGTGAAATAAGCATGGGCAGCTCCTCACAACAACTCGATCAAATAATTAGTAAGGAATATGAACACGGCTTCTATACAGAGCTGGAAGCGGATGCTATTCCGCACGGACTTTCAGAGGACGTTGTTCGTCTAATCTCGAAAAAGAAAAACGAACCAGATTTTATGTTGCAGTGGCGGCTAAAAGCATATCGACATTGGTTGACCATGTCCGAACCTAAGTGGGCCCAGGTTCACCATGCGCCCATCGACTATCAGGACATGGTGTATTACTCGGCGCCAAAATCGCAAAAGGACGGACCAAAGAGTCTGGAGGAAGTTGATCCAGAATTGTTAGCCACTTATACCAAACTAGGCATTCCGCTGAAAGAACAGGAAATGCTCGCTGGTGTTGCTGTAGACGCTGTTTTTGATAGTGTTTCGGTTGCAACGACTTTTAAGGGGAAGTTGGCAGAGCAAGGGATTATATTTTGCTCCTTCTCGGAGGCTGTACAGGAGCACCCGGAATTGGTGAAAAAGTACCTTGGTTCTGTTGTGCCCTATACCGATAACTTTTTTGCCACGCTTAATTCCGCGGTATTTAGCGATGGTTCTTTTTGTTATATACCGAAAGGGGTGCGTTGCCCCATGGAACTTTCTACTTATTTTCGGATTAACGCCAAAAACACCGGGCAATTTGAGCGCACCTTGATTGTTGCAGAAGAGGGTGCTTACGTGAGTTATTTAGAAGGTTGTACGGCGCCGATGCGCGATGAAAATCAGCTTCACGCTGCAGTAGTGGAATTAGTCGCGTTGGATAATGCGCGCATTAAATATTCCACGGTGCAGAATTGGTATCCTGGCGATAAAGACGGGAAGGGCGGTATCTATAATTTTGTTACCAAGCGCGGAGACTGTCGCGGTAAACATTCCCATATATCATGGACGCAGGTCGAAACGGGTTCTGCGATCACGTGGAAATATCCCAGCGTTTTACTGCGCGGCGATTATTCGGTAGGCGAATTCTATTCGGTTGCATTGACCAATAATTATCAGCAGGCGGATACCGGCACCAAGATGATCCATCTTGGGCGCAATACAAAAAGCACCATCATCTCGAAGGGAATTTCTGCTGGCCACGGGCAAAATGCGTATCGCGGTTTAGTAAAGGTACAAAAAGGTGCAGAAAACGCGCGCAATTACACGCAGTGTGATTCATTGTTGATGGGCGATCGTTGCGGCGCACACACCTTTCCCTACATAGAAGCAAAAAACCCGACGGCAAAAATCGAACATGAAGCAACCACATCGCGCATCGGCGAGGATCAATTGTTCTATTGTAAGCAACGTGGTATTTCAGCGGAAGACGCGGTGTCGATGATCGTCAATGGTTTTTGTAAGGAAGTATTTAAAGAATTACCCATGGAATTTGCGGTAGAAGCCCAAAAATTATTGGGCGTGAGTCTAGAGGGCAGCGTAGGTTAAGTTTAGGAATTGAGAGAGAGTAAACATGTTATCGATTAAAAATTTGCACGCGAGTATAGAAGGTAAAGAAATTCTACGTGGATTGAGCCTTGAAGTTAAGGCTGGCGAAGTTCACGCCATTATGGGACCTAACGGTTCTGGGAAAAGTACCTTAGCGCAAGTGCTAGCAGGAAGAGAAAGTTATGAGATCACCGGCGGTGAAGTTAATTATCGCGGACATAACTTGTTGGAGATGGCTCCCGAAGAGCGCGCACGTGAAGGTGTGTTTTTGGCATTCCAATATCCGGTAGAGATTCCTGGGGTAAACAACGTCTACTTACTTAAAGCTGCGCTCAATGCCATACGTAAACACAAGGGGCAAGTTGAGCTCGACGCGATGGAGTTTCTGACTCTGATCAAAGAGAAAATAAAAGTGGTTAAGATGAATGAGGATTTGCTCTATCGAGCGGTAAATCAGGGCTTCTCCGGTGGTGAGAAAAAACGTAATGAGATTCTGCAAATGGCGGTCCTTGAGCCCGCCTTAGCCATTCTTGATGAAACTGATTCTGGGTTGGATATTGATGCACTACAAATCGTCGCGGGCGGCGTGAATTCCTTACGCAGTAAAGAACGCGCCATTATCGTGGTAACACACTATCAGCGCCTACTGGACTACATCGTCCCCGACTTCGTGCATGTGTTGTCGAAAGGCCGCATCGTAAAATCCGGCGGTCCAGAGCTCGCGTTGGAGCTTGAACAAAAAGGATATGGCTGGGTAGAGACTGAGACGAGAAAACCTGCGGAGGCTTTGGCTAAATGATAGGCGCTCAAGTTAGAGATCGGTATTTGTCGGATTTCAAAAGAGTTGAGGCGACGCTTCCTGGGCGCGCTGTTTCCTGGATGCAAAATACACGGCGCCAAGCATTCGAAAAATTCGCCGCGAGCGGATTTCCCACAACGCGAGATGAAGATTGGAAATACACTAGCGTTGCATTTCTTGGGGAACAGGAATTTGTGCCCTCAGTTGCAAAAGTATGTGAAATTACGCAGGCGCAAATATCCACTTGGGCGTTTGCCGGATCAGCGAACCACCTTCTTGTTTTTGTCGACGGCTACTATGCGCCCGGCCTATCGAAAATTGGTGCTATTGAGAAACAGGTGCTGCTTACAAGTACCGCGGATCTGCTAGTCAAGCAGCCAGAGCTGCTGGCGCCCCTGCTTCAACGCAACATCGATAGTGCGTTCGCAGCGCTAAACACCGCGTTTATGACGGACGGGATGTGCCTTTATCTTCCTGCCGGCTCGATCGTCGAAGATGCCATCCACGTTCTCTATATCGCGACCTCGCCAAGCAAGATTTATCACCATCGTAATATCATTGTTGCTGAAGATAATACACAAGCGACCGTGATTGAGCATTACGTTGGGATAAACGATGCAGTCTATTTTAACAATGCGATTACATCTGTGGATGTCGGTAACAATGCCACCATAGAACATTACAAACTGCAACAAGAGGGCGTTAACGCTTTCCACATTGCCAATATTTCGGCAATACAGAATCGAGATAGCCGCTTTAATTCACATTCGCTCGCTTTCGGTAGTCGATTGGCGCGTAATGACATTTCCACCCGATTCCAAGATAGCGGTGGTGAATGCGAAATGAATGGCCTGTATGTTGTCGGCGGCTGTCAACATATTGACCATCATACCTGTATCGATCACGCCAAGCCGCGCTGTACTAGTCGCGAATATTATCGCGGCGTGTTAAGTGGTGCGTCGCGCGCCGTTTTTAATGGAAAAGTGATCGTACAGCAAGATGCGCAAAAGACCGATGCGCAACAGGCAAATCATAATTTATTGCTGTCCAAAGATGCCGAGATCGATACCAAACCCGAATTGCAAATCTACGCCGACGACGTGAAATGTGCACACGGTGCAACGATAGGGCAGCTGGATGATGACATGATGTTTTATTTGCGCTCACGTGGAATTTCCAACGACATGGCGCATGGTTTATTGACGTACGCGTTCGCGCATGACATCGTCGACAGAATAAAATTTGAACCATTGCGTCTGAGGATAGAGCAAATCTTGATGGCGCAGCTTCCTCAAGGTGAAAAAATTAAGGAACTGTTATGAATCTGGCAACGGAAAATTGGCAGTCTATAAGAGAAACCTCAACGCGACGTATCGCCAAATGGCGTCAGGATTTTCCTATTCTTTCCACGGAAGTTAACGGAAAGCCGCTGGTCTACCTTGATAACGGCGCAACGACGCAAAAACCCAAGACGGTCATCGACGCAGAACGCGCATATTACGAAGAATACAACGCCAATGTGCATCGCGGTGTGCATACCCTTAGTCAGCGCGCCACTGACGCGTACGAAGGCGCGCGTGAAAAGGTACGAAAATTTATCAACGCGCCGAGTTCCGATGAGATTATTTTTGTTCGCGGAACGACAGAGGCAATTAACTTAGTTGCGCACGCCTTTGGACGCAGCCAAATTGGCCGAGGCGATGAAATTATCGTCAGCACAATGGAGCATCACTCCAATATCGTGCCGTGGCAGATGCTTTGCCAGGAAACCGGCGCGATTCTGCGCGTTGTGCCTATCAACGATGCCGGCGAATTTCTGTTTGATGAATTCGAAAAGCTTATCGGGCCGCGCACTAAACTCGTCGGTATCGTTCATGTGTCGAATGCCTTGGGAAGTGTGAACCCTATAAAGCGCATCGTCGACCTCGCGCACAGCAAGAATATCCCGGTATTGGTCGATGGCGCGCAGGCGGTGGCGCACCTTAAAGTGGATGTTCGAGCACTGGATTGTGATTTTTACGCGTTTTCCGGACACAAGATTTTTGCGCCTACGGGAACCGGCGTGTTATACGGAAAGCGTGCCATTCTCGAGCGTATGCCTCCGTACCAGGGCGGAGGCGACATGATACGCTCGGTTAGTTTTAGTAAGACCGAATACAACGTTATCCCCTATAAATTCGAGGCGGGCACCCCAAATATTGCTGGTGGAATATGTTTAGGTGTGGCACTAGATTATGTGACTTCTATCGGGATGGACGAGATCGCCAGCCATGAACATGAGCTCTTAGAATACGCGACCAATGCGATCAAGAAAATTCCTGGAGTTCGATTGATTGGCACCGCCAAGGAGAAAGGTGGGATATTGTCGTTTATTATTGACGGAATCCATCCACACGATATCGGTACCATACTCGACCATCAAGGCGTTGCGATTCGCGCTGGACATCACTGTGCAATGCCTGTTATGGAACGATTCTGCGTTGCGGCGACCGCCCGCGCATCTTTTGCGTTTTACAATTCTTTTGCAGATATCGACACCTTGATTGACGGCATTCATAAGGTGAAGGAGATATTAGGCTAATGGCTGATTTACGCGAACTCTATCAAGAGGTAGTGTTTGACCACTATAAAAAGCCAAGAAATTGTCACCGACTTTCCGATGCCAACCATATCGCAGAGGGCTATAACCCATTATGTGGAGATAAGGTTACGGTTTATCTAAAGGTTGCAGATAACGTAATAGCCGATGTCAGTTTTGAAGGGTTGGGTTGCGCAATTTCGACGGCTTCCGCATCACTGATGACCGAAGCGCTTAAGGGAAAAACCTTGGACGAAGCGGAGCACATATTCCAAGAATTTCATGAAATGGTAACCTGTCATGATCACGTCGATCACGGCGATATGGGCAAGCTTGGCGTATTGGCAGGTGTGAGCGAATTTCCAGCGCGCGTGAAATGCGCGACTCTCGCCTGGCATACCTTGCAATCGGCGATTAAGAATCGCGGCAAAATAGTTACGACGGAGTAATGATGAGTGATGAAGTACAGAAGGTCATTGAAGAGCCAAAAGTGGTGCAGTCGATCGAGCAATTGGAAGACGACGTTATTACCGCGTTACGTACCGTGTTCGATCCGGAAATTCCGGTAAATATTTTTGATCTAGGATTAATATATCAGATCGATATTAACGAAGACAGGCGCGTAAAAGTCTCCATGACGCTTACCGCCCCGGGGTGCCCGGTTGCACAAACCTTTCCTCAGACAGTTGAGGAGGCGATTTCTAGTGTTAGCGGCGTAAATGCGGCGGTCGTAGAATTAGTATGGGAACCACCATGGGACAAGGACCGTATGTCAGACGCGGCCAAACTGCAACTAGGAATGCTTTAATCTTATTCTTGGTTATCTTTCTGCGTTCGTTCTAAAATCCCCTAGACGCATCGTGCCGCTTTAGTTGTTAGGTGTAGCGAGTAACGGCGCTTGTGTTGCGATATTAAGTTCTATGATATCGCCTACGGCCCACATCATAGAATCCATCTCAAAATCTGAGCGCTTTAGTGTTCCGTGAGCGCTGAAGTTTGTTGGCGTTAATTTAGCGGACTGTGCGTTTGGCTCTTTACTCATGGTTATATCTAAGACAATCGTTTTGGTAATACCGCGAAGCGTCAAATTCCCCGTCATCTTTGCCGTAGTAGCCCCCGTTCTTTCTACTGACGTACTGGAAAAAATCATGTCGGGAAATTTCTCGACATTAAAAAAGTTTTCGCTGCGCAAACGGGTATCGGTTGGATTGT
>CANMPU010000056.1 GCA_947499755.1 Betaproteobacteria bacterium
GGCCGAGCTCCCGCATAGCTTGCTCTCAAAGGTGTCGAGTCGCATCATCAACGAAGTGCGTGGTATTAATCGCGTGGTATACGACATCTCCAGCAAACCTCCCGCGACGATCGAGTGGGAATAGTTGCAGCAAGAATTTCATTAAATATTGCTTAATATCAAGTTGTTACAAAAATATATCAACTATGTGCCGTACATAGTAAACAGATCGAATTGTCTGGTTCAAGCCTTTGAACTATAGAGTGGTTTCGGTCTCGCATTGGGCTGCTCACGCCAGAGACATTCGTGCAAATCTGACGGTAAATTTGACGGTAAAAATATCGGATGAAAACGATTACGAAATATGAGCTTAGGGCGTCGGTAGCCGGCAATTTTTCGTGACGGTAAAAATATGAAGAAGAAATGCCACTTCGCCCTGCGGTTTGTCATCGTCTGAAGGTGCAATATTCTGGCGCGGTCCACGCTGTTGCCCTCGGAGCGAGCCTTACACTCATGCCATTCGCACATGCCGGCCCGCCGCTGCTCGATTTCGCCCGTTCGGAAGTCGTCCAGACGTTTCGGGTCATTAACGATGTCGTCATGGGCGGCGTGTCCACGTCGCGGCTCAGCTCGACGGATGGCGCAATGGTGTTCGAAGGGGAGGTGTCGCTCGAGAATAACGGCGGCTTCGCCTCGTTTCGTGGCCCCGTGCGGTTTCCCGCGGAGTCCGCGGCGCTGCTGGTGATGGTGCGTGGCGACGACCAGCGCTACAAGCTGACCCTCAAAGTCGACGACAGCACGAGTACGCCCCAATACCAAGCCGCGTTCGTCGCGCCACGCGATTGGCAGACGCTGCGCTTCGAAGCAGCAGATTTCGCGGCCAGTTTCCGCGGGCGTGCAATTTCGGCGCCGATCCTGCGGTTCGTTGACGTGCAGTACATCGGCCTGCTTGTTTCGGACAAGCAATCTGGTCCGTTCAAGATAGAACTGAAGGACATCACCCTCGCGGGATATGCGGCGGTGAGAGGGCAATGATCATGGGGGCGGTGCGCACGCGCGCCGGCGATCTCCTCGGCCTGGGCGGTTTCGTGGCGCTCTGCCTGGCGATATTGGCGATCGGCGGCTGGGTCACGGCGGACAGCGTCGGAACCTGGTATCGGACGCTGCACAAGCCCGATTTCAATCCGCCCGACTGGGTGTTCGCTCCGGTCTGGACTCTGCTGTATCTCATGATCGCGCTGGCGGGCTGGCGCGTGTGGCGACGTGTGGGCCTCTCGGGCGCCCGCGCCGGGATGGTGGCTTATTTGGCGCAACTTGCGCTTAATCTTGCCTGGTCGTTCCTCTTTTTCGGCGGCCGAATGATCGGGATCGCGCTGGCCGAGATTGTGCTCCTGCTCGTCGCAATTGGCGTCAACGCCGTGCTGTTCTGGCGTATCGATCGGCTGGCGGGATGGTTGCTTGTTCCTTACGCCGCATGGGTTGCGTTCGCTTGCGTGCTTAACTTTGCGTTATGGAGGCTCAACTGACCCCTCGCCAAAATCACGCGAACACCCGGCTTTGTCGATTCGATAACCTTACCTCACCGAGCTGGCAAGACTTGCGGCAGGCTTGCGCGCAACAGGGCATAGCCGAGCAGGGCGGCGGCGAGCGAACCACACAGGATGCCGAGCCGTGTCTGCACGACATAATCGCTGCCCGCCCCTTCGAAAGCCAGGCCGGCAATAAAAAGGCTCATGGTGAAGCCAATGGAAGGCGTTGGGGGTATCCAGGCAGGGGGCAATGGATTTGTTGCGGCCGTTGCTGGATGCTGGGGTGGTTGAGAAGGTCGGCGGAAATAAAACTGGTCGTTACATTTTGAAGAACTCATGAGCGACCCGCAATCAGAGCCGAGTACATTGCTCTTGCCCTCAAAACGGCGGGCTAGGGGGGTCGTCTAAGGCAGCCGCGCCCGCTACGTTTTTCTTCTGCAACATAATCCACAAAGGATTAGCAGCCTACAATTTCATGCCAACTAATGGCACAATCATGCAAATATCTGGATATGTTAATTGCCGCCGCCCTTTTTTCAGACAGCCAATCGCGTATTTTCCGCTGGCTATTCGGACAACCCGACCGCGGGTTCCATCTCAGCGAATTGCGCCGCCTGACGGGTTTCGGCAGTACCTCCCTGCAAAGGAGGATTGAACCGGCTGGCCGAGGTTGGCCTCGTACATTCGGAGCGCGTCGGCAACTTGCATCGCTTTCAAGTTAACTGGGAAAGCCCTGTTTTTGATGAATTGCTTGGCCTGACGCGCAAGGCGCTTGGAATAAAACCGATGTTGCCGAAGCGCTGCTGCTCACACGCCATCTAGAGGGTGCATGGGTTTACGGCTCGGTCGCGAAACAGACCGACACGTCGCACAGCGACATAGATGTCATGTTGGTAGGTAAGAATTTGCGGCTCGCGAAAGCGTTGGAATTGCTCATGCCGCTAGAGGCGCAACTCCAACGCAAGCTCAATCCGACGTGCTACACGCCTGCCGAGTTCAAACGTCGCCGCAATGAGCCCGATTCGTTCGTCAATCGCGTGCTGGTGCAGCCTGTCATTGCGTTAATGTGACCGTCCATTTCAGAATACAATTAAGCATCACAAATCTTTAGTAGAACGACAGCCTTTATGCAGGAAGCGACCCACCTTCTGTCCGATGAGACGTTTATGCGCAATGCGCTTGAGTTAGCACAAGACGCATGGTCTATGGGCGAAGTGCCGGTCGGCGCAGTCGTCGTTAAGGATGGAGAAATTATCGGACGTGGTTTTAATTCGCCGATACTGCATCATGATCCGACCGCGCATGCCGAAATCCGAGCGATTCTTGATGCTGCTACAAAGCTTAAAAATTATCGATTAGTCGATTGTTCGCTTTATGTCACGCTGGAACCCTGTGCGATGTGCGCCGGTGCGATCATGCAAGCGCGTATTGCGCGACTAATTTACGGTGCGCGGGATGCAAAAACCGGTGCATGTGGAAGCGTGGTCGATTTATTTGCTTACCCACAACTCAATCATCACACCGAAGTCGTGGCTGGCATCTTAACCGACGATTGTGCGATTTTATTAAAAGAATTTTTCGCAGAAAAACGTAAAGCGGGCATCGATGAACGAAATCAAAATTAACATCGCGGCGCAAACATTAAATGTGTTTAACGGCGACGGGCAGCTAGTAAAACACTACCTTATTTCGTCTGCGCGCAACGGCGTGGGGGAGTTAAACGGAAGTTATTGCACGCCAAGAGGCCGACACATTATTCGCGCGAAAATTGGTGCCGATCAGCCGGTGAACACTGTATTCATCCGCAGGCGCCCAACCGGCGAAGTTTATTCTGCAAAGCTTGGTATGCGTTATCCGGGGCGTGACTGGATTCTTACACGTATCTTGTGGTTGTCTGGGTGTGAAGTCGCCTACAATCGCCTGCGTAACGTCGATACCATGCGTCGTTTTATTTATATTCATGGTAGCCCTGCCTCTGTTGAAATGGGGAAACCTGGATCGATAGGCTGTATCAGAATGCGTAACTTCGATATCTTAGAATTATTCGAGCTTGTGACTGCTGGTACCCAGGTTATGATTTATGAAAATTAACGTGACACTAGTCCGCATAGCGTCGATGTCGCAAAACACTAGAGATTAAGTGAACGAAGAAGCAATTCGCTAACGCCCTTCGCCTACCGAGTAGGGCAATTGCAGTAAGTCGAGTTTAGATCCTACGAGCGAATTCAAATGAATTGATGCCTTCGACGCACTGTTTATCAACAGTACGACAAGCGCATCAACGCCACCCCCTGGGGCCAATGCCGCATTTACTACCGCGCCGCAGGGTTGATCTCCCATGTCTTGGGAAAAGAGCGCATCGTTAGTGTGTGGGGGAGTGTCAGCCTGTATGTGTGCTAGATACATACGTCGGGTTAATTTCCCTAGATATTTGGTACGAGCAACGATTTCTTGTCCTGGATAGCAACCCTTCTCAAAGCTGATACCGTTCACGATTTCATAGTTGATCATTTGCGGGACAAATTGTTCTTGTGTTGCCAAGGTAATTACGGGAATCCCCGCGCGTATCGTTAGCCAGTCCCAGCATCCGCTTCCGACGGGTTGCGCAGTCTGTGATAATCGTTGCCACAATTCTGGTGCGCGGTTCGCTGCAAGGAAAATCTCGTAACGCGCTGCGCCAACTTTCACAATCATCACGTCGTCATGCTGCTGAACTTCGTGCATTTCTAGTGGCACTGTCCCAATTTCTCTTTCGAGGGCTACAGCAGCGTTCTCGCCAGAAATGCCGAAAACGACGCTTTCATCACTTACGTTTATTGTGTTTACTTTTGAGCGTAGTACGAACATGGAAAGTCTTTTGCGTACTGGCTCAATTAATTCTTGCGGTAGCTGCAGCCAGTAACCGGTGGTAGAAAGCAGCAATAGGCCATTTGCCAAGACGCGACCTTTGGGGCTGCAATACGCAGTATATTGCGCTAGCGCAGAATTTATTTTGCTTACGTCGTTGCTGAGCTGTCCTTGTAAGAAGCTGCGCGCGTCGTCGCCACCAAATTGAATAATTCCAAAGTGGGAGAGATCGCACAGAATAGTATTTCGCGCGACCGCCTCAATTTCACGCGGGAAATTGCCGAAATGGATTACATGCGTGTCTTCAATTGACGCGCCTTGCGATAAGAGGAACGAATTCCAACTAGGGTTCATGGTGGCGGGCTGGGAATCAAACTAAGTTAACCGCTATTCTATATCGAAAGCCGATTTACCAATGCCGTAGTATTCGTGCAATCTCTATCGTATGTCGGTACGGGATGATATGATTCCAGCAAGCCCATATTCATCGTCGCGGGCTATGGGACCTGTGTCTCGGTAGCGGAGCGACTTGAATGTTTAGCGAAACAGGAGAAATTATTACATGGCGACAGTTGCCGTAATCGCGATTTGGGTCATGTTAGCGCTGGCCATAGCCTATCATCGCTTGCCCGGGGTATTTTGGAGCTTAGGCCCTCTTCTAGTTATGAGTGTTTCCTACGCGCTATCTGCGCCAGTCGTACTCAGTGGTTTTCTCACCGTAATCGTAATTCTGTCAATCGCGTTAAATTTTCCCAACATTCGGCGCAGCTATTTTAGTGAGTATGTGCTGCGCAAATTTAAGCAAGCAATGCCGCAAATATCACAAACAGAGCAGGAAGCGCTTGATGCCGGCACTGTGTGGTGGGATGGCGAGTTATTTGGCGGAAACCCAAAATGGGAAAAACTATTAGCTTTTCCACGGCCAACGCTCAGCACGGCAGAGCAAGCGTTTGTAAATGGCCCTGTAGAAGAATTATGCCGCATGATGGATGACTGGGAGATTTCTTATGCGTTGAATGATCTCCCCGAAAACGTGTGGCAATTTATCAAGGATAACGGATTTCTTGGGATGATTATCCCCCAAGAATATGGTGGCTTGGGTTTCTCTGCATTTGCGCATTCTGAAGTGATAATGAAGTTGTCTAGCCGCAGCAACGGCGGGGCGGTATCCGTCATGGTGCCTAACTCTCTTGGTCCAGCCGAACTACTGTTGCATTACGGGACGGATGAGCAAAAGAAATATTATCTTCCGCGACTAGCGGGCGGTTTGGAAATACCCTGTTTCGCTCTAACGGGACCGGAAGCAGGCTCCGATGCGGGATCGTTACCGGATACGGGAATAGTTTGTTATGGCGAATTCAATGGCAAGACTAACGTTTTAGGAATGCGGATTACGTGGGAGAAAAGATATATTACGCTAGGCCCCGTCGCAACTATTTTGGGACTGGCCTTTAAATTATTCGATCCTGATCACATTATCGGAACGCAGACCGATCTTGGCATTACGTTGGCGCTCATACCGACCAAGACACCCGGGGTGAATATTGGCAGACGACATTTCCCTTTGAATGCTTCTTTTCAGAATGGTCCCAATTCAGGCAAAGATGTATTTATCCCGATGGAATGGGTTATTGGGGGACAGGATCGTATTGGCCAAGGCTGGCGTATGTTGATGGAATGTTTAGCTGCCGGCAGATCAATATCTCTTCCAGGGTCGAGTACGGGTGCGGCGAAGCTCGCAGCGCAAACCACCGGAGCCTATAGCAGAGTACGCTCGCAATTCAGGACGCCAATAGGACGTTTTGAGGGCGTGGAAGAAGTACTCGCGCGTATCGGTGCAACGGTTTATATGATGGATGCCGCTCGCGTCATGACTGCTGGTAGTATCGATAGTGGCGAGAAACCCGCTATTGTTTCTGCAATTGTTAAATATCATCTGACGGAAAAAGGTCGTCAGGTGATCAATGACGCAATGGATATTCACGGCGGCAAAGGCATCTGCCTTGGGCCAAGCAATTATCTGGGAAGAATCTATCAGCAGACGCCAATCGGCATTACCGTAGAGGGGGCGAATATCTTAACCCGAAGCATGATTATATTCGGCCAAGGCGCGATTCGTTGCCATCCTTACGTGTTGCGTGAAATCGCGGCGGTAAACGAGACGAACCCGGAACAACGATTGCGAAAGTTTGATAAGGCCTTATGGGGACATTTAGGATTTATCGTCTGTAATATCTCTAGGACTTTAGTATTTGGTATTACGGGTGGACGACATATAAACGTTCCGGGCTCCATTTATACCAGACGTTATTTCCAGCAAATGACGCGTTTCTCTGCGGCCTTTGCATTGTGTGCCGACGTTGCGCTGCTAGTGCTAGGCGGGAG
>CANMPU010000057.1 GCA_947499755.1 Betaproteobacteria bacterium
ATTAAGCTCGCGAATATGTGTGATCTGCGCTATCGCTTGCACATTTTCGTAGTTCAGCCCATGGCCTGCATTCACGACAAGGCCAATACTGTTTGCAAACATTGCGGCATCCCGAACTTTTTCTAGCTCCCGTTCTTGACGTGACTCGGTATCTGCATCAGCGTAATGTCCTGTATGTATTTCTATGACTGATGCGCCCACGTCTTTCGCTGCCTGAATTTGATTTTTGTCTGGTACAATAAATAGCGAGGTTCGGATTCCTGCCTGATGAACGCGTTCGCACGCACGTTGAATTCTGTCGAAATTGGCAACGACATCGAGGCCGCCTTCTGTGGTGATTTCTTCGCGGCGCTCTGGTACAAAGCAGACATCTTGTGGCCGAATACGCAATGCGAATTCTAACATCTCGTCTGTGATCGCGCTTTCTAGATTCATGCGCGTCTTCAGTAGCCCGCGTAGAATTTCCACATCGCGATCTTGAATATGCCGTCTATCTTCTCGAAGATGAAGTGTGATTAAATCGGCGCCACACGTTTCAGCGAGTAGTGCCGCCTCAATCGGGCTGGGGTACTGCGTGCCACGCGCTTGCCTTAAGGTTGCGACGTGATCGATGTTGACGCCGAGATAAATCACAATTGCTGTAAGTCTCGGAGTAGTTGCCGACTATGCAAAACCTGGTTACCCAAATGGTGTGTAATCAGCATGCGCATGAGCGCTTTACTTTGAGAAATGGTGACGGGGTCGCTGTAGTTATTATTTGCCATATCGAGTAATGTTTTGCCGGATAATTCTATCTTACTTTCATTTGTTCCTGTTTGCTTCGGTAATATTGGCCCTTTATCTACAACGTAGCAGTAATGTTTTTCAGCGTCTACGGATTTTCCGGTTTCAACGTCATGCTCTAATGTTAGGCCGTAGCCCAATTCTTTTAGCAAGGTTTGTTCAAAGCGACGCAGTATTGCCGCGTTGTCTGCTCCTTCGCTAAGATCAATCAATGTTTCAGAATACGCACGATATAAATTATCATGCGGGTCGTCACGGGGAAGTAGTTTGATGAGTAGTTCATTCAGATAGAAACCACAGATCAGCGCAGTCCCCTTCAATGGCGGCAATCCGCCTACCCATTCTGCGGAACTCAGATTACGTAATTCGCCATTTCCTATCCATCCGAGGTGCAAGGGCTGGAACGGATGTAGCGCGCTACGAAGAATGGATTTCGCGCGCCGTGCGCCACGTGCGACCAAGCTCAATCTACCAAAATTACAGCTGAAAATTTCGATGATTAAACTGGTTTCGCGGTAGGGCCAACGATGTAACAAAAACGCCGGCTCGGCATTGCGCCTATTTTTTGCAGCCGTAGTCATAAATAGCTTACGAAAAATCTAGTCGAATATAAATCCCAAACTTTTGATCGCCCTCTGATCATCGGTCCAATCTTTTTTAACCTTAACCCAAGACTCCAAAAATACTTTTTGCCCGACGAGTGTTTCAATTTCTCGCCGGGCTTGCGTAGCGATCTCTTTCAATTTTGCGCCATTTTTACCGATGACGATTGCCTTCTGCCCGGCTTTCGCCACATAAATTGTTGCTTGAATACGCGTCAAGTTTTCTTCTTTGCTAAACGATTCGATGACGACGCCGGTTGAGTATGGGAGCTCATCCCCTAAAAAACGATATAACTTCTCGCGAATAATTTCCGCAATCATAAATTCTTCGTTGCGGTCAGTAAACCGTCCTTCTTCATAAATCGCGGCTTGCTCCGGAAGAAAACCCGATAAGGTATTCAACACATCGTCTAGTTGTACATTGCGTTCTGCGCTTATTGGAATGATGGCTTTAAATGGGTATTCCTGCGCAATCGTTTCTATAAACGGCAAAAGCTCGGATTTATTGGGAATCTCGTCAATCTTGTTGATAAGCAGAATAACAGGGCCTTCGTTCGGCAGAAGTTTTAGTAATTTCTTATCGCGCTCGTCGTATTTTAGTGCCTCCACAACCCACAATACCGCGTCGACATCGCTAAGGCTAGTCGTCACAATCCGATTTAACGCGCGATTCAATCCACCCAAATGTTCAGTCTGAAAACCTGGGGTATCAACAAATAAATACTGCGCATTGGGCTGTGTCAAAATTCCCAGTATGGGAAAACGTGTGGTCTGCGGCTTGGACGATGTGATACTGATCTTCCGGCCGATAAGCTGATTTAACAGTGTAGATTTTCCAACGTTTGGGCGCCCGATGATAGCGACGTATCCGGCTCTATGCGTTAATTTAGTCATTACGTGCTAATAATGCCTCATAGGCCAATCGTGCCGCATTTTGCTCGGCGGCGCGGCGACTGTTTCCGTTTCCCTTATAGCTAATGTTCATATCAGGTATAGCGCATTCCACTTCGAATAACTGCTGGTGTGCCTGACCAGTGGTGGCAAAAATTGTATAGCCGGGTGGGGCAATCTTTCGTGCCTGAAGATACTCTTGCAGTGCGGTCTTGGCATCTTTTTCCGGAAGATGCAGATCTATCTGTTTAAGCAAGGGTGCGTAGAGTCGACGTATAACATCGCAAACCTGTTGAAATCCGCCATCCAAATAAACAGCGGCAAACACCGCCTCAAGCGTATTGGCTAGTATGGATGCTCTGGCCTTACCACCCATTTTTATTTCACCATCTCCGAGATGAATGTGATTACCTAGGCCAATAATCAACGCAAGTTTTGCAAGCGCATCTTGATTCACTAAATTGGCGCGTGCGCGAGAAAGTGCACCTTCAGGCAAATCTGGGAACATTAAAAATAATTCATGTGCGATCACGCAATTTAGCAATGAGTCTCCCAGGAACTCTAGACGCTCATTGTGATTGCTGGCGTAGCTTCTATGCGTGAGCGCCAGTTCTAGGTGCGCCGCTATGTTGAATTTATAGCCTAACTGTTGCTGAAGTTTTTCGTTGTCCATGCTTATAAACGAAATGACTCAGCACAAGGTAGCGGAAGAAAGTTAATTACTTGCCAGCCTTCGCGTCAAAATCAATACAGAAACTGATGTTTGCGAACAGCGGGACTTTTTTCGCGTATTCGACTTCGATAGCAACCTGCCCATTTTCGATTGTAATATCTAAATCTTCCGCGCCAATAACCGTGATGTTATCGATTGACGCTCTGCGATCAAACGCTTTTTTTAATTGGGCTTTTGAGGTATTTTTAAGCTCGGGGTCGTTAACAATTTTGGTAACGGTATTTTTGACCGTTTGAAATTCCATGTAGGCTGGAAGCAAGCGCAGTCCAACGAGAGCCACCATTACAATCAACACCGCAACGACCAGCATTCCGATTAATGTAACCCCATTCTGCTTACCCATACTTTCCTCCATCAATTAATTGCCAATCCAAATCGCTTTAAGTGATCGAAATTCCACCAAATCAACATAGCTTTCCCTACAATGTTTTGTTCCGGTACAAATCCCCAGTAGCGGCTATCGTGACTATGATCACGGTTATCGCCCAGCATGAAAAATTGCTTCTCCGGGACTGTACAGCTAAATCCGTCACTATTGTAGACGCAATTCTCGAAAAATGGGAATTTTGCAACTTCCGTTAGACTGACAACGGGTCGATCGGCATCGATCAATATTGAATGCGGAGATTGATTAAAACGTTCTTCGTAACGTTCTGCTCGAATATAATTTAGACCGCTCTCGACATACCCATACTCTTCTTTGGATGTCATCTCCAATTCTTGTCCGTTGACAGAGAGGTGCTTATCTTTATACACAATTTTGTCTCCAGGAATCCCAATAACTCTTTTGATAAAATCTTTCGAGGGGTCTATAGGATAGCGAAACACCATGACATCGCCACGCTTTGGCTCGCTAATATCCATTAACTTGATGTTGAGTATCGGGAGGCGTACGCCATAGGTATATTTATTTACTAGTATAAAATCTCCAACTAATAGCGTCGGCATCATCGAGCCGGAAGGAATCTTAAATGGTTCTACCAAAAAGGAACGCAACAAAAATACTGCTAATATCACTGGGAAAAAACTCTTAGAATACGCGACCCACCAAGGTTCCTTGGCGTCCTGAGTGCGCCGTGTTTTTAAGAGCAATTTGTCGATCAGCCAAACGCCGCCCATTACAACTAGCAAAACAAACATTACCAACGCGAAATTCATGCATTTATCCTATTCGAAAACGTC
This sequence comes from Betaproteobacteria bacterium, assembly GCA_947499755.1. GTDB lineage: Bacteria > Pseudomonadota > Gammaproteobacteria > Burkholderiales > CANMPU01 > CANMPU01. The sequence goes on from CANMPU010000057.1 coordinate 4,192, forward strand.
CAGAGTGTTTTCATAATTTACTTACTATCAACCTGCAAAATTGCCAAAAATGCTTCTTGAGGAATTTCCACGTTTCCTACTTGCTTCATACGTTTTTTGCCCGCCTTCTGCTTTTCGAGTAACTTTCTCTTACGCGATATGTCGCCGCCATAACATTTTGCTAACACATTTTTACGTAACGCTTTAATGGTTTCGCGGGCGATAATATGCGAACCGATGGCCGCCTGTACAGCAACATCAAACATTTGCCGTGGTATGAGTTCGCGCATTTTCACCGCGAGCTCTCTGCCGCGATATTGGCTATTGGCACGATGCACGATCAGGGATAATGCATCGACTTTTTCTGCGTTAATCAATATGTCAAGTTTAACTAAATCTCCTGGACGAAATTCCTTAAATTCATAATCTAAAGAGCCATAGCCCCGGCTTACGGATTTTAATTTATCAAAAAAATCGAGGACTACTTCATTCAGCGGCAATTCATAGGTTAGCAACACCTGTCGGCCAACATATTGCAGGTTACGTTGGACGCCGCGCTTTTGGTTACACAAAATTATTATCGGGCCCACATACTCTTGCGGCGCTAAAATTGACGCCACAATAATAGGCTCACGAATTTCTTTTATTTTCGATGGGTCGGGCATTTTCGATGGATTTTCAATTTCCATGACGTCGCCGTTGTTTAAGGCAATTTGATAGATCACAGTCGGCGCTGTGGTGATAAGGTTCATCGCGTATTCACGTTCGAGTCGCTCTTGCACGATATCAAGATGGAGCAACCCGAGGAAACCACATCGGAAACCAAACCCAAGTGCCTGCGATGTTTCCGGTTCATAGCGCAGCGCCGCGTCGTTTAATTGCAATTTCTGCAATGCGTCGCGTAGCGCTTCGTACTGATTCGATTCAATAGGATAAAGCCCAGCAAAAACCTGAGGCTGGATTTCCTTAAAGCCCGGTAGTGCGACCGTTGCTGGATTGTCAGTCGTTGTTACGGTATCTCCCACGCGTGCAGATTGCAGCTCTTTGATTCCCGCAATAATAAAACCAACTTCTCCGGCCGATAACCGTTCGCGATTTTTCGCTTTAGGCGTGAACACGCCGACCTGCTCGCACAGGTGATCCATTTTGGTCGATAGAAGGCGAATCTTACTTTTTGGTTTGAGCAAACCGTCGACGACACGAACGAGAATGACCACACCGACATAGTTATCAAACCAAGAATCGATAATCAACGCTTTAAAGGGTGCGTCTAATTTCCCTTGTGGTGGTGGTATGCGTTCAATGATCGCTTCCAAAATATCCTCTACGCCTTCCCCAGTTTTGGCGCTAGCATGTATCGCATCTTTAGCGGGTATGCCAATGATGTCCTCAATCTCAGCAATAACGCGTTCAGGGTCTGCGGATGGTAGATCAATCTTATTCAGCACAGGAACGACGGTGACGCCCTGTTCTGTGGCTGTGTAACAATTTGCAACCGTTTGCGCTTCGACGCCTTGCGACACATCGACTACCAACAGTGCGCCTTCGCATGCGGCGAGCGAGCGCGAGACTTCGTAGGAAAAATCAACGTGGCCAGGCGTATCGATTAGATTTAACGCGTAGATCGTCCCATCGCGTGCTTTATATTTTAGCGCAGCGGTTTGCGCTTTGATGGTGATGCCACGTTCGCGCTCAAGCGCCATGGAATCTAATACTTGCTCGCCCATTTCTCTCTCTGATAGCCCACCGCACAGCTGGATAATGCGATCGGCTAATGTGGATTTACCGTGATCGATGTGCGCGATAATCGAAAAATTTCGGATATGCTGCATTGATAAATTCAAAATAAAAGGGCACATCGTGTGCCCTTTATAAATAGGGAAGCCGATTTTAGCTGATTTCAGCTCATTCGTAACCCAATTTCACGAGGGCTACTCCACCTTTATGGGAATATACGTGGTATTTTCGCCACGGCGTATCAACAGAGCGACGGTCTTTCCCCTATTATTGTCGATCGCTTTACCGAATCGTTCGACACTCGTCACTTCTTGATTATTCACCGCCAGAATGATGTCGCCAGGCCGCACACCCGCGCGCAACGCCGCACCCTGCGCGTCTTCAACTAAAAGCCCACCGGCAATTTCAAGTTCTTTCGCTTGATCAGGATTAATTTCGCTAAGGGCCATGCCAATGCGATTCACGTTTTCGCTACTCTCCTTGCGCTTTTCACCGCGTGCGAGTTTTTCATCGGGCAGCCCAGAAACCGTAAGCATGAAATCTTTTAAAGTACCTTTGCGCATTACCTGAATATTCACCTTGGACCCAGGCTTGGTCGCACCAACTAAACGCGGCAAATCGCTAGAATCATTCACGACTTTGTCATCGTATTTGAGTATTACATCGCTAGGTTGTATTCCCGCTTTATCCGCCGGCCCGCCCTTTTCTACTGCGCTAACTAATGCGCCCATGGCCTTGGCTAAACCAAAAGATTCTGCCAACTCTTTTGTTAGTTCTTGAATGACGACACCTATGCGCCCACGGCTAACTTTACCGCCAGCGCGTAATT
>CANMPU010000058.1 GCA_947499755.1 Betaproteobacteria bacterium
TAAGTATCGGTCACCAAAGTAGTCGCGGAATTTCGACCACGCGCGGATCAGAGAGAAACTCTTTTAGGTAGGGTCGAAGCGCTTTAGTGGTCGGCGCAGCGGGTGTACCGAGATTGATGAGTATGACGCCGGTTTTAGCGCTGTCCCCATGCCGATGCGGCGGCTCTTGAGCATAACCCGACATATTTAAAGAACGGAGGTTCGACTAGTGGTAGGAAAGCACGTTAGATATCAATTTCGCGGTGATGTCGACGATGGGGATAACCCGCTCGTAGGCCATTCTCGTAGGACCAACGACGCCAACAGTACCGACAACCTGGCCATCAACTTCGTAAGGCGACGTGACGACGCTGCATTCGTCTAGCGGGACCAATCCGGATTCTTGGCCGATATAGATTTGTACCCCTTGCGCGTGGCTGCCGATGTCCAAAAGACGCAGCAGACCAGTTTTCTGTTCAAATAAGTCAAACAATTTTCTCAGATTTGACATATTGGATGAAAATTCCTGCACACCGAGCAAGTGATGCTCGCCGGAGATCACAAAGTCTTTGTTGGAGTTCGTTGTTGTGTTGCTGCCGATTTCAAATGCAGCGCTCATCAGCTTAGAAATGTCCTGGTGAAGTTGATGCAAATCGTCGCGCAGACGGTTACGGATTTGCTCGAAGCTGCAGCCGGAAAAATTCGCGTTTAGAAAATTCGCCGCTTCAATTAATACTGACGATGTGTAGGCGTGGTCCGTAAGAATAATCCTGTTTTGCACATCGCCATCAGAGGCGACAGTAATGAGCAAAATGCGCTTATCACCCAGGCTCAAAAATTCGATATGGCGCAACGTCGGGTTAGCGCGTTTGGGGGTGACCACGATACCGGCAAAATGCGTGAGATCGGAAAGTAATTGCGCTGCAGATGACACGAGTTTTTGCGTATTGTCGGTTTGCAACTGGCCTTCGAGATGATGTATTTCAATACTATCTAAAGGCTTAATCGTAAGTAAGGTGTCAACGAAGAAGCGATATCCTTTCGCGGTCGGTATACGTCCGGCGGAGGTGTGCGGGCTGGCGATAAGCCCCGATTCTTCCAAATCGGCCATGACGTTACGTACGCTCGCAGGACTCAAATCCAATCCCGAATACTTAGAAAGCGCACGCGAACCAACAGGCTGCCCGTCGGCGATATAGTGCTCGACTAGGGTTTTCAGCAGGGTTTTAGCTCTATCGTTTAGCATGTGCGCTATTTTACTCAGTTCATGGCCTTTCCAGCAACGCAGCATTGTAGTCTATTTAGACGGCATTTCTAAAAAACGTGCGATATGGTTTAATGCACAGCATGAATACTGTCTTCAAAACGATTGCCCTAATAGGAAAATATAAGTGTCCGGAAATCGCTAAGCCGCTATTGCGCTTGGCGAGTTTTCTTGAAGAGCGTGGCATCGCCGTATTAATCGATAAACTCACTGCAACCCACATCGGCAAGAATGCTTATACCGTATTGGAGCTTGAGGAAATTGGCCGCAAAGCCGACTTGGCGATTGTTCTTGGCGGTGACGGCACCATGTTAAATATTGCCTGCACGCTAGCGCCGTTCGACGTGCCGTTAGTCGGGATCAACCAAGGTCGCTTGGGATTTCTTACCGATATTTCGCTGGATACCATGCTAGAGACCATAGGCGCGGTGCTTGAGGGTAAGTATGTCGCTGAGAAGCGCATGTTGATTCAGGGCGAGGTGTTTCGTGATGGCGCCAGCGTATTTCAAACCCTGGCGTTAAACGATGTCGTAATTTCTAAAGGCGCCCATGGCAGTTTAATCGAGCTCGACGTGCGTATCGACAGCCTATTCGTCTATACGCTGCGCTCAGATGGCTTAATCATTGCCACCCCTACCGGCTCGACTGCCTACGCGCTGTCGTCCGATGGACCAATCCTACATCCAAATTTAAGCGCCATTGTTTTAGTACCGGTATGCCCGCACACCTTGAGTAATCGCCCCATCGCGGTAGGCAGCGAATCAGTCATTGAGATACGGCTCGTTGAAGGCGCTGATGCGCGTGGCTATTTTGATAGCCACTCTAGTTTTGATCTAAAAGAAAACGACAAAGTAGTCGTCACACGTTTCCCCAAAGCAATCCGCTTACTCCAGCCCATAGGACATAGCTATTACCACACTCTTAGGGAAAAACTGCATTGGAGTGAAACGTACTGATAGTCTCTCGACGCGGGCACAAAGGTAAGCCACATGTTGCGGCATTTAAGCATTCGGCATTTCGTTATCGTTGAGCAAATGGATCTGGAATTTGACGCGGGATTTACCGTGCTTAGCGGTGAAACCGGCGCCGGAAAATCCATACTCATTGATGCCTTATCGCTCGTATTGGGTGAACGTGCTGATGCGCTCGTCGTTAGCCCCGGCGCGGAACGTGCCGAAATTTCCGCAGAATTTGATATTTCAGCTCTCAGTGCGTTTCGCGATTGGTTAAGTGAAAATGACCTCGATGGTGATGCAGATGCTTGCATCATGCGCCGTAGCGTCGACGTGAACGGGCGCTCGCGCAATTTAATTAACGGCCATACCACGACGCTTGCACAAATGCGCGAAGCCGGAGAATTCCTAGTGGATATCCACGGGCAGCACTCACACCAATCATTATTACGGCCGCAAGTGCAGCGCGAAATCTTAGATGCCTACGCGGGCGCGAGCGATGTCGCGATGGAGGTTGCCAGAGGCTATCGTGACTGGCTGAGTTTGCGCGAGCATCGCTTAAGTTTGGAAAAGAACGCGCAAGCGCTGCTTGCGGAGCGCGAGCAATTGCAGTGGAAAGTAAAAGACCTCGAAGCGCTGAATGTGGGTGTAGACGAATGGCAAACCCTTACCACGAACCATACCCGCGTTGCGCACTCCGCCAGTTTGCTAGAAACTGCGCAAAACGCGCTTGAAATTCTATCGGAAGGGGAGGCGAGCAGTCTGGCGCACATCGGCGCTTTACATGCGCGCTTTGAGCGCATCGTCGAATACGATCAGAGTTTAAAAGACGTTGTCCAGTTACTGGGTTCCGCCCATGCGGAACTGCAAGAATGCGTCTCTACCCTACAGCGCTACCAGCAACGATTTGATTTTGAGCCGGACGAATTACGACGACTGGAGCAACGCATGGAGGCAGTACATTCCATGGCAAGAAAATATCGTGTGTCCGCGGAACAATTGCCGACCTTGCTTCTCGAATTGCGTGTACAGCTAAAAGCGTTAGGCGGCGATGCCTCCAATCTGCAACTGCAACAACAAGAGGACGACGCCAGAAAAAAATATCAAGCGTTGGCCGAAAAATTAAGTCAGCTGAGAAAGAAAGCAGCCAAACGACTTTCTGAAGAGATCACAGCAGCGATGCAGACGCTAGCGATGACAGGGGGGGCTTTCGCAGTCGTATTGGTGAAACTTGAAGAAGGGAACATACACGGTCTCGAACACATCGAATATTTGGTATCGGCGCATTCTAGTATTCCACCCAGAGCGCTCGCTAAAGTGGCGTCCGGCGGGGAGCTGTCGCGCATCAGTCTAGCGATACAAACCGTTACCAGTCGGCAAACATCGGTTCCGATGTTGATCTTTGATGAAGTTGATTCCGGCATCGGCGGCAAGGTGGCAGACATCGTCGGCAAAATGCTTAAGAAGTTGGGAAAAGAACATCAGGTCACGTGTATCACCCACTTGCCGCAGGTGGCCGCTTGCGGCGATCGTCAGTGGCAAGTGAGCAAGAATGCAAAGAACGGCAAGGTGCAGAGTAAGGTTACCGTGCTGGATCAAGAACAACGTGTGGAAGAAATCGCGCGTATGCTAGGCGGGGCGAAGATTACTGAAACGACACGCAGTCACGCGAAAGAAATGCTCGGATACTAGTAGTCACTTCGGTTTATGCGGACATTTTAGTTTAGTACAGTCCGCATAAAGGTGTAAGGAATGATCATAAATCGTGAAGCCGCGTTCTTTCGCAATTTCATCTTGGCGCTTTTCTATTTCAGCATCGTAAAACTCTTCCAAGCGGCCACACTGAAGACACAGCAAATGGTCGTGATGTCCGCCTTCTTTTAATTCGAATAACGCTTTGCCGGTCTCAAAGTGGTGGCGCATCAATAGACCGGCTTGTTCAAATTGCGTCAATGCGCGATAAACCGTCGCCAAGCCGATATCCATCCCCTCTTTGAGTAACACCTTATAGACATCTTCCGCGGTAAGATGGCGGACTTTGCTGGTTTCAAATAAGTTAAGGATCTTAAGGCGCGGCAGCGTTGCCTTTAGGCCAATATTCTTGAGATCGTGTGAGTTTGACATGGCGAACGTACGTGTGGTCTTCCTTTTGGTATCATATAGCGTTTTCACTACTTTGCAACTGTGCCCGCTGCGGCTCAATCCATCAATAAGGTTGGTGACGACGTAGGCGTTTTGGAGAGCTGTAACCCGTAAAATCTATTATGCGCATCACTATTGTTCTAGCATCACTATTACTCGCGTCGTGTTTTTCGACCCCTGTGCTTTCCCCTTACAAAATCGATATCCAGCAGGGCAACTATGTGACGCAAGACATGGTCTCCAAGTTAAAACTTGGCATGAACAAATCCCAAGTGCGATTTGTCCTGGGGACCCCCCTGATCACCGATTCGTTTCATGCTGATCGTTGGGACTACCCTTATCTTTATCGCAAGCACGGCAAACTCACGGAGCAACGCAAGATCGCGGTGTTTTTCGAGGATAACAAATTGCTGCGTATAGAAGGCGATATTGTTCCGGCAATGACGCCGGCAGCCACGGAAAAAGAATCGACGCTCGAGCCTAACGCTGATAGCGCAGCGACGGATGCAGCAATGCCCGCGGCGACAGAAAAAGAATCTGGCGAAAAAATCAAAGAAAAATCACCAGAGGTAAAGTCTCAAGAAGAAAAACCCGCAACAGCAGGCGAGCAAAAAGAAGAAAAGGGTTTCTTTGGCAAGATGCTGGAAAAAGTCGGATTATAATAAATCCAAGTTCGAATTCGAGTATGCAACGCTTATGACAAAACTAAAAGTAGTCATCGCCGGTAGTTCTGGTCGCATGGGGCAGGCCTTGATCACGGCGGTACTGCAATCGCCAGATACCCAACTCCACGCGGCGCTTGATCGTGCGGACAGCCGCTACCTAAATAAAGACGCAGGCGAACTTTGTGGTACACCGTGCGGCGTGCTAATTGGGCACGACGTTGCGGCCGCTGTGAAAGGTGGCGATGTGTTAATTGACTTTACGCGCCCGGAAGGCACATTAAACCACGTTAAAATCTGTCGCGCCAATCGCGTGAATATGGTGGTAGGGACAACGGGAATCAGCGCCGCGCAAAAAGAAGAACTGGTGAGCGCAGCAAAAGACATAGGAATTGTATTCGCACCCAATATGAGCGTAGGGGTCAATCTCACATTTAAACTTCTAGAAATTGCCGCGCGCGTATTAAATGAAGGCTACGATATCGAAATCATAGAGGCGCACCACAAACATAAAGTAGATGCGCCGTCAGGAACAGCGATACGCATGGGCGAAGTGATTGCGACTACGTTGGGGCGAAATTTATCCGAATGCGCAGTCTACGGAAGAGAAGGTGTAAGCGGAGAGCGCTCAAGTGCGACCATTGGATTTGCCACCATTAGAGGCGGTGACATCGTCGGTGATCACACGGCACTGTTTGCAGGAACGGGCGAACGCGTGGAAATCACCCACAAAGCAAGCAGCCGCGCGACCTTTGCTCAAGGCGCATTACGCGCCGCGCGTTTTCTTGTAACGAACAAACCGAAACTCTATGACATGATGGATGTGTTGGGATTGCGTTAATTCTTGCAAGACCAGATAAAAAATCCTACTTACGCAAATGTGATAATAAGGCTGGGGTAACCTGGATATTTCCTATCACTGATGAAGACGGGATTATCGTTTCAGCAACCATTATGGGAGTCATCACTAGGCATTTTGCCGGCGCCTAGTCGCTAGGCCACTTAATAGCCGCTACGCGCCACCTTGAGATTACGGCAGATGTCCGTCACATTAAATCCAGCCTTCTTCAGTTTTACCGCGATGACGACTTGTTGGTCGTTTGCATTTCGATGGCGAAGAAGGCTGACGCTTTTTTTAACAGGTCGTTATCTCGCTTGAGCTGACGGTTCTCTGCTTCCAAAGCCTGAATACGAAGCTGTTCTGGAGTGATCGCCCGTGCTTGTGGCGTGACGCCTTGGGTCTCGTGTCGATATTGCCTAAGCCAGCGCTGCAGGGTCGATAACCCCACCTTCATCGCTTTGGCCGCTTCGCCAACACCATAACCCTGATCAATGATTAACCGCACACATTCTTGCTTAAATTCAGTTGTAAATACATTTCTAGGTTGTTTCATTTGGCACCTCGTTAAGTGATAATTATCTCTTAAGTGGTGTCCCGTTTCATTAGACCATTACACTATGACCCGAGCTCGACAGACAACCTCAAGAACAAGAAGATCAATCTCTTTGATATGACGCAGTTGGTCAGCGCATTTGACCAGGCGAGGACGGCAA
>CANMPU010000059.1 GCA_947499755.1 Betaproteobacteria bacterium
CGTTTTCGCTCTCACTGTCCAACATTTCGTGAGCGTTACAAGGACTATAGCGCGCGTGTACTCCGCGTTTTGCTACTGCGTTTACCAGAGATTTTAATAGATAGGTTTTACCACTCCCGGGCTCACCCCAGAGATAGACAAACCTTTGATGACTTATGCCGCAGGCAATGTCTCGCAACAAGCGCAATAGTTCTGCGTTTTTACCGGGAACATAGTTTTCAAAGCTCGGTTCAGGCAACGATGAAATATCGAGGATCAGCTGCTTCATTCAAGTGCGATAACTTTCACCCAAATATTTTTTGAGATGTCTAAGACCAACCAACAGTGCAGCACTCGCAGGAAGCGCAAGTAATACGCCAAAAAATCCGAACAGCTGACTAAAAACCAGCAACGCGAAAATCACCGCAACCGGATGCAATCCGATTCGATTTCCAATAAAGCGCGGGGTTACTATCCAGCCCTCAATCGACTGCCCAATAATAAACACTAACCAAATCCACACCAAATGGTTGAAATCCTGAAATTGCATTAGGCCTGCAAAACTTGCCAGCGCCATGCCGACTATGGTGCCTACGTAGGGAATAAATACCAGCATGCCGGCAACGAGCCCGATTGAAAATCCGTAATCTAATCCGGTTAGCCATAGACCTACTGCGTAGAGGATACTCATGACGACCATGACCGAAACCTGCCCGCGCAGGAACTCGCTCAACACCGCATCGACGTCATGCGCCAATGCCACGATTCGTGGCCTAAATTTCGTTGGAATAATTTCTTCAATACGAGACTGTATGGTGTTCCAGTCCTTGAGGAAATAAAACAAAACGATCGGAATCAATGAAAGACTAATGAAAAAGGCAACAATGGACGCACCGCCACTTTGAATAATAGGCAGTAATTTCGCGACTACCCCACCAGCGGATTGCATGTGCTCACCCGCCAGGCTTTTGAAGTATGCGATATCTGTATGAATCTCGACGCCAAATCTGTCGTATATCCACGGCCCAAGTTTTGCCCTGACCCATTCCAGATAAATTGGGAGTTGCGTTGCTAATACGGTGGCTTGCTTTTCAAATAGCGGAACCAGGACAGCGATAACGCCAACCAATAAACCCACGATGAAAAGCATGACTAAAATTGCACTCACGGTGCGCGGCACTTTTCTCGCACATAATCGCTCTACCAAAGGATTGAACATATACGCCAAGATTGCGGCGAAAAGAAAAGGCGTAAGAATAGGGCTTAAAAGATAGAGTAAGGTCGCGGCAGAGACGGCAATTGCCAACCACCAGAAATAAACGTAATAAGGCAACAGCGGATTTTTTGTGTCCAAGAGTTACGCCTTAATGTTTTGTGGAATTAACCTGCAAGAGAATCTGGATTTCGGTAAAATGAATACTCTGGAATCCTAAGCATATTTTATTGTATAGATTGTTCGTCACTTTATCTAGAAGAAAGCAATAACTCAACCTTGAATCATCCTAATTCGTCCAATCCATCTCTCTCCTACCGTGAAGCGGGCGTCGATATCGACGCGGGAGATCGCCTGGTAGAAAACATCAAGCCTTTTGCAAAGAAAACAATGCGCGACGGTGTACTCGCGGGCATTGGTGGCTTTGCTGCGCTATTCGAAGTTTCTAAGCGCTTCCGCAACCCAGTGTTGGTTTCTGGCACCGACGGTGTCGGAACGAAGCTTAAACTTGCTTTTGAGCTGAATCGCCACGACACCATAGGCATAGATTTAGTGGCAATGTCTGTCAACGATATTCTAGTCCAAGGCGCGGAGCCTTTATTTTTTCTGGATTATTTTGCGTGCGGCAAATTGGACGTCAACACCGCCACGCAGGTAATTAAAGGGATTGCGCATGGTTGCGAACTTGCCGGATGTGCCTTGGTTGGCGGTGAGACGGCGGAAATGCCCGGAATGTATAGCGACGGGGAATACGATTTAGCAGGGTTCGTGGTAGGCGCTGTCGAAAAGGACAACATAATTAATGGTTCCACGATTGCAGAACACGACGTTGTACTCGGGCTCGCGTCAAGTGGCGCGCATTCTAACGGTTACTCACTGATCCGAAAAATCCTTAGCGTCTGTAAAGCAGACCTCGGCGCAACACTCGGCACCCTTATCGGTGACCCAGCCTTGTCAACAAAAACCTTAGGCGAAGCGTTATTAGAACCTACGCGTATCTACGTAAAACCGATGTTAGCTCTTATGCAAAAGATCACTGTTAAGGGTATCGCACACATCACTGGTGGCGGGTTGGTGGAAAACATCCCAAGGATATTGCCGGAGGATCTTGTCGCTATCTTAGAGCGCGCCAGCTGGCCACAAACTGCATTGTTTAGTTGGTTACAGCGTTCCGGTAATGTCGACACCAACGAGATGGAAAGAGTTTTTAACTGCGGTATCGGAATGACCGTAGTCGTTGCGCCTCAGGATGTAAATAGCACAGTGCAATTATTAACAGAAGCGGGCGAAACAGTTTTCAAAATTGGGAAGATTCAAAAACGCGAACCGGGTGGGGTACAAGCCGTCGTGATATGAAATCGATCGTCATATTGATTTCTGGTAGAGGGAGCAACCTAGCGGCAATACTCGACGCAAAACTCCCCGCAAACATTTCCACTGTGATTAGTAACAACCCTAGCGCAGGTGGGCTAGCCGTTGCACAACACCAAGGTATCCCGACACTCGCGATCGACCACAACACGTTTCCCGGGCGTGAACAATTTGATCAGGCACTGATCGCCGCAATTGATCTACATTCCCCCGACCTGATCGTGCTAGCGGGGTTCATGCGCATACTTTCCGATAAATTCGTTAACCATTATCGCGGCCGCTTGATCAATATCCATCCTTCGCTATTACCGGCGTTCGCTGGATTAAATACGCATGAACGTGCGTTAAATGCCGGCGTCAAAATTCATGGTTGCAGTGTGCATTTTGTCACGTCTACCTTGGATGGAGGTCCTATCATTGTGCAAGCCGCGGTTCCGGTTTTGCCAGACGATGACGAAAAAACGCTCGCGGCTAGAGTATTGGTGCAGGAGCATAATATTTATGCAGATGCGATTCGCTGGTTCCTCGAGGACAAGCTGTCAGTCGTAAATAACCGCGTTCACGTGCGTGGCGTCGACAGCGGTGCTGGCACACTTCTTAATCCATTAGCATCCTAATGCGCGCATTCGTTTTAATATTGCTAGCGTGTTTTTGCGGAAGCAGTTTCGCGACAAAAATCCCAGCGCGTATTCAAATAGATTATACGTTGAGTAACGGAACGATCACGCTCCCTATTTCCGAGATTCTAGAAATATCGGGAAAACAATACGCCATCACTAGTGAAGCGCAAGTCTCCGGTATGCTCGCCCTGATCTATAAAGGCGGATATAGACGAAAAAGCTCTGGCCTTATCACGGAACAAGGGCTGCGTCCGAACGAATTTCAGTTGCATCAAGGAAAAACTAACCGAATTGCTTCTTTTGATTGGGTGAAAAATCTCCTCACGTTAAATTACGATGGGAAATTAGAATCATTGCCGTTACCTGCCAATACACATGATCGCTTAAGCTTTCCCTATAGCTTCGCGTTTAGTGCACCTCATAATATCGAGCTTAATTTTTCCATGACTGATGGTAAAAAGCTCTCTGATTATCATTACCGTATTGCAGAGCGCACCCTGCTAAAGACGAACATGGGTGAACTGAAAACACTACACATCGTGAAACAACACGATAAAGACGATCCGGGAACAGAAATATGGTTGGCGATCGATCATTACTACTTGCCGGTGCGCATACTTGTTATCGAAGACAACGGCGATAAATTAGATCAAGTCGTTAAGACTATTTCCTACCGCGATTAACTCTTCGCTAGAAATCCCTATGCACCTAAGCAATGTCCGCTTTAACCTTGCAATTTCCGTATTAAGTGAAATTGTCCAAATGCAGCAACCTGCAGACGTCGTGCTCGGTCACTTTTTCCGCAAGCACGCTAAACTTGGGGCGAGTGACCGCTCCTATATCGCCGATTCGGTGTTCGCCATTTTAAGACGTCGCTTACTGATAGAGCATTTATGCCATGACGTTACGCCGCGACGTATGTTCTTGGCATATCTTGCAAAATCGCCCTTAGTTGATTTAGACAGATTATCTTCGTATCTGCGTCCGAGCGAGAAGCAATGGATGGACGAAGTACGCTCTACTCCGGAAGAAAATCTTTCGCTGGCGCTGCGTTCCGACCTACCAGAATGGGTCACTAAAAAATTGGCGAAGTTCATGGACGCAAGCGACATCCTCGCTCTCGGTCAAGGTTTACATAGTTCTGCACCGCTAGACTTAAGAGTAAACACTCTGCTTGCGAATCGAGAATTAGTTTTAAGTGAGCTAGCGCACCGCAATATAAACGCCTCCCTAACACCATTCTCTCCGATAGGCGTGCGCCTAGATGGCAAACCGGCAATTAATCGCGATCCATTATTTCTCTCGGGAAAAATTGAAGTGCAGGACGAGGGCAGTCAACTTTTATGCTTCCTATTAGAACCAACGCGTCACGATATGATTGTAGATTTTTGTGCTGGCGCGGGAGGAAAGACGTTAGCGATAGGCGCAATGATGCGCTCGCAGGGTCGTATCTATGCGTTTGACACCTCAGAAAAACGTATTAGCCGGCTAAAACCGAGGCTAAAACGATCGGGTTTAAGCAACGTTCACGCCCAACCGATAGACAGCGAAAATGATCTCAAAATAAAACGCTTACACGGAAAAATTGACAAGGTATTGGTCGACGCGCCGTGTAGCGGATTGGGAACTTTACGGCGTAACCCAGACCTAAAGCTAAGATTGACACAAAGCGATGCTCAAGAGTTGAGTGAAAAACAACTTAGGATTTTAAATAGCGCAGCAAAGCTGCTTAAGAATGGCGGTCGCTTAGTGTACGCGACATGTAGTTTTCTTCCAGAGGAAAATGAAAAAGTTGTGGAAAGATTCCTTGAGCAAAACCCGAATTTCCAACAGTTGAATTGCGCGCAAATCCTCGCCAACCAACAAGTTGTCTTGGATACCGGTAAAAATTTAAAGCTTTATCCTCACCTCCACCATACCGACGGTTTTTTTGCGGTGGCACTTGAAAGGATGGACAATGCCCCGATTTTGTTGAAATGATGCGAGAAATGGCAGCTTATCCTGCCTTAAGCCTTCGTGGAAAGTGATTTAATTCAGCACAGTGAGGAATTTGTCGTAACTTACTTAAGGATGTCGTGGACTGTAAATTCTTGCCCTAATTTTTGGTTTTCCGGTAAGATGACGAACTGTATTAGTAAAATTGGAACAACACTATGATTTTTGATGGCTTTATTGATTTGCCCTGGTGGGGTTATGTGGTGCTTACCCTGATCCTCACGCACATTACAATCGCGTCAGTTACGATATACCTTCACCGGTGCCAAGCGCATCGTGCGCTAGACCTGCACCCCATCATCAGTCACTTCTTCCGTTTCTGGCTATGGCTCACGACTGGCATGGTCACAAAAGAATGGGCGGCGATCCATCGCAAGCATCACGCAAAAACCGAGACCGCAGAAGATCCGCACAGCCCACAAGTTCTTGGTTTAAAGAAGGTTCTTTTTGAGGGCGCTGAACTCTATTCAAAAGAGGCTTCGAATCCAGAAACACTACAAAAATATGGTCGTGGCACTCCCGATGACTGGCTAGAGCGACACATCTATTCAAAATATAGTGTGCTTGGAATTAGTCTACTGCTCATTATCGATTTCGCGTTATTCGGATTTATCGGGATCACGGTATGGGCAGTACAGATGCTTTGGATACCGTTTTTCGCGGCTGGCATCATCAACGGCGTTGCTCACTTCTGGGGCTATCGCAATTTTCAAACTGAAGATGCGAGCAAAAACATTGTTCCTTGGGGAATAATTATCGGTGGCGAAGAACTGCATAACAATCACCATGCCTATGCCACCTCTGCCAAACTCTCAAGTAGAAAATATGAATTTGACATTGGTTGGTGCTATATCCGACTTATGGAAATTCTGCACTTAGCGCAGGTCAAAAAAATAGCACCGCCGATCAAGATGCACGCGGAAAAAGCACAATGTGATGCCGACACCTTGCAAGCAGTCATTACGCATCGCTATGACGTATTGGCCAGGTATGCAAAATCGTTAAAGAAGATGTGTGCCGATGAAATTTCTAAGCTAAAAGAACTTCGCGCGGTACCGGTTAATGAGAGTAAGGCACAACTAACAAAATCCATCAAGCGCTGGCTGCACCGCGATGCCAAAGATTTACATGCGCATGATCTTGCTACGCTAGATGAAGTGCGCAGCAAGAGTAAGGTCCTGGATACGGTGTATTCAATGCGTCAAGAATTGAGCGCGTTGTGGCAACGTTCAACAGCGTCGAGGGAACAATTGGTGAGGCAATTGAATGATTGGTGCCATCGAGCCGAAGCTAGCGGAATTGCACCCTTGCAGGAGTTCTCGCGTAGATTGCGTCGTTACGCTTAATTTAAGGCGAATGCTGTAATAAAAAAGC
>CANMPU010000060.1 GCA_947499755.1 Betaproteobacteria bacterium
GTATTTCGTTTCGTATTACGATTACTATCAGCCCGAAGCCTATGTCCCTTCTCGTGATCTTTTTATTGAGAAGGACTCCGCTATTAACGAACACATTGAACAAATGCGTTTGTCCGCGACTAAATCCTTACTTGAACGTAACGATGTCATCATCGTTTGTACCGTATCCGCAATTTACGGTATTGGTGATCCTGTCGATTATCACGGCATGATTTTGCATTTAAAAGAAAATGAAGACGCAGTGCAGCGCGATATTATTAAGCGACTGTGCGACATGCAATATCAACGCAATGAAATCGAATTCGCGCGTGGAACGTTTCGCGTTCGTGGTGATGTCATCGATGTTTTCCCGGCGGAAAGTGCGGAGACTGCGCTGAGAATTAGCCTCTTCGATGACAAAATTGAGCACCTAACCGTATTTGATCCGCTTACGGGGCATGTACTCAAAAAAGTCGCACGGTACACCGTCTATCCATCTAGCCATTATGTCACCGCACGAGAAGTCGTTCTGCGCGCGATAGAAACCATTAAAGAAGAGTTGCACGCGCGTCTAGAATTTTTTCATACCCACAATAAATTAGTGGAGCTGCAGCGTCTAGAACAAAGAACACGATTCGACTTAGAAATGTTAGTCGAACTGGGGTTTTGCAAGGGGATCGAAAACTACTCGCGCCATTTTTCAGGGAGAAAACCGGGAGACCCGCCGCCAACTCTTATAGATTATTTACCGAAAAATTCCCTAATGATCATAGACGAGAGCCACGTCACCATACCCCAGATCGGGGGCATGTATAAAGGTGACCGCTCTCGCAAGGAAAATCTCGTCGACTATGGCTTTCGCCTGCCAAGCGCACTAGATAATCGACCACTACGGTTTGACGAATTTGAAAGCATGATGCCACAAACTTTTTTTGTTTCTGCGACCCCTGCGGACTATGAGCAACAGCACCAAGGGCAAATAGTCGAACAGGTTGCGCGCCCCACGGGGCTGGTTGACCCAAAAATTGAGGTCCGACCAGCTTCGACTCAAGTAGACGATCTGATGTCGGAGATTAATCGGCGCGTCGCGCAAAATGAACGTGTATTAGTCACCACCCTCACGAAAAAAATGTCGGAGGACCTCACCGATTATCTTGCTGATCACAGCATTAAAGTTCGCTATCTTCATTCGGATATCGATACGGTTGAGCGTGTAGAAATTATTCGCGATCTGCGCCTTGGCGTATTTGATGTGATCGTCGGAATAAATTTGCTGCGCGAGGGTCTCGATCTACCGGAAGTATCGCTAGTCGCCATCCTAGACGCCGATAAAGAAGGATTCCTCCGCTCAGAACGCTCATTAATACAAACAATCGGTCGTGCGTCACGTCACATTAATGGGACCGCAATCATGTATGCCGACAAAATAACCGGCTCCATGCAGCGCGCCTTACAAGAAACCGACCGCCGCCGCAGCAAGCAAATTAGTTTTAATCTACTTCATGGCATTACCCCTAAGAGCGTAACCAAGAAAATAAAGGATTTAATCGACGGCGTGTACGATGCCGACGACGCGCAACAGGAACGCAAAGCCGCACAAACGCGCGCAGTCTATTTGGCAATGAGCGAAAAGGAATTAGCGAAAGAGATAAAAAGATTGGAAAAGGAAATGCTCACCTGCGCTAAGAACTTGGACTTTGAACGCGCCGTTGTATTTCGCGACAAATTGAAAGATCTAAAACAGCAGCTATTTGGCGTAGAAATTGAAGAATTTACAAATAAACCAGATGAGATTGAAAAAATATCCCCACCAGCCCCTAGAGTTGGGCGACGAAAAAAGGCACTATCCTCATAGATTGTTTTGAAGCCTCAGTGCTAAAAGTCTTATTCGTTTGCATGGGCAATATTTGCCGATCGCCGTTAGCGGAAGCAGTGTTCCGTCATTATGTAAAATTAGAAGGTTTATCCGAACGAATCGTTACCGATTCCGCTGGCACACATGGATATCACATTGGCCATCGTCCAGACAGGCGCGCCCGGCAAGTCGCATTGCAACGTGGCTATCGCATGGACGGAATACTTGCGCGCCAGTTTACGCTCAATGATTTTAACGACTTTGATTTTGTGTTGGCGATGGACAGAGACAATCTAGGCACGCTAAACCGAGTGTGCCCACGCGCGCACGCGCACAAACTCGGCCTCTTGATGCGCTACGCCGCGGGCATTACTTCAGACGAGGTACCCGATCCGTATTACGGTAGTTTGAGCGATTTTAATATCGCCCTGGATTTAGTTGAACGTGGTACGCGTAGTTTCCTCGATCATCTAATCGCCCTCGGGGAGAAAAAATAAGCGCTATTTATGCGTCTCTATCTGTACCAAAGGTTCGTCGCTATCCCGTGTTGGCTGCGGCGCTCTAGCGCGCGCTGGCCGTAATTCTACTGGCTGTTCGTTATCAATAATAATCTCTGCTTGTTTTACTTTATTCGGATTCGTTTCTACCAACGTAAGCGCGTCAATTTTTAGTTCGTCGCGAACCACGCTCGGCTTTGGAGCATAAGTCTGCTCTTCATTAGTTTCCACAACCGGTTCGGGGCGTACATAGATCGGAGGCGTAGGCCTGCGATATTCTTGTTCAACTATTTCCACCGTTTGGGTTTCGTTTGGAATGGTAACGCTGTGCTGAATCGCGGAATCGAAACCAGACGAATGCGCTTCCATTTGTGGTAAAGCGAGCGCTTGATCTACGGCATCACTACGTTCGGAAACTGGTGCGGCTTCGCGACGCTCGCCTCTATGTTGCTCGCGCTTTCCACCACCACGGCGGCGGCGGCCCCTAGGCTCTCCGTCGCGCGCAACTTCATCTCGTGGAGGCTTAGCAAGTTCTGGTAGCTTTTGTTCTTGTAGCGACGTTTCGCTCTTTATAGCCCTAGATTGGGGTGCGCCGTCGACATCCGTTCGGTCGCGTTGCGGTGCGCGACGCGGTTGGCGCTCACTACTGCGACCCTGCAACCCACGGGCTGATTGTGCCTCACTTCCGCCGCGACGACGACTATCGGGACGTTGTTCACGATGCCCCGGACGTCGTTCTGGCCGCGCAGGCGCTGGCTTTGCTTGCGCTTTTTCTTTTTCTCCTTCGTCGACACCGACGAGCCACGTGATAAACCTTGCGAATGCTGACGGACGCGCGGCTTCGGCTCGGACCGGTGCTGGCATTTGAGTAATGCTTTTAACTGCGGCCTCTGGACGAGGCGGTTGTAATTCTTTTTGCTGGATTTTGGCTGCTTCCGCATCAGTTGGCTGGTCCACCATCTTATAACTTGCAGTCGTCACTTCTTGCTGAGCAGCCTCATCGTGGCGCATACGCGTAATCGTGTAATTGGGTGTTTCGAGATGAATGTTTGGGATAAGCAGAATATTGGCTTTGAACCTTGCTTCTATATTGTGTATGTCGGATCGTTTTTCATTTAACAGGAAAGTGCCTACATCAACAGGAACTTGTACATGCACTCCCGCGCTGTTTTCTTTCATTGCCTCTTCTTGAACTATGCGCAAGATATGTAGCGCGGACGATTCAATACCACGGATGTGCCCGGTGCCGTTACAACGTGGACAGGATTCGTGACTGGTTTCTCCCAATGAGGGGCGTAGGCGCTGGCGCGAAAGCTCCATCAGTCCGAAACACGATATTTTTCCCATTTGCACCCGAGCACGGTCATAGCGTAATGCCTCGCGTAATCGCGTCTCTACTTCGCGCTGATTACGATTACTTCCCATGTCGATAAAATCGATGACGATCAGCCCGCCCAAATCCCGAAGTCGCAACTGCCGCGCTGCCTCGTCAGCCGCTTCTAGATTAGTATTAAACGCCGTTTGTTCAATATCGCTACCTTTGGTCGCGCGGGCTGAATTAACATCGATGGACACCAAGGCTTCGGTATGATCGATAACAATGGCACCGCCGGACGGTAAGGCAACCTCACGTGAATAGGCAGTTTCAATCTGGTGTTCGATCTGAAATCTAGAGAAAAGCGGTACGTCGTCCTTATATAATTTCACACGCGCGACGTTCGTGGGCATCACGTGGCTCATGAACTGCTGCGCTTGCTGATAAATGCTTTCAGTATCAATCAGTATTTCGCCTATTTCCTGCTGAAAATAGTCGCGAATCGCCCGGATAACTAGGCTACTTTCTTGGTAAATAAGGAATGGCGCTGGCTGTTGGTCAGCAGCACTTTCGACGGCACGCCAAAGTTGCAATAAATAACTGAGATCCCAATTTAGCTCCTCCGCAACGCGCCCAATGCCAGCAGTGCGTGCAATGATGCTCATGCCTTGTGGGACCTCTAGTTGCGCCATGACGTCGCGTAGCTCATTACGCTCCTCACCTTCGATGCGACGCGAAACGCCGCCACCTCGCGGGTTATTTGGCATGAGGACCAGATAACGACCGGCTAGACTTACGAAGGTTGTGAGTACTGCACCCTTGCTCCCGCGTTCTTCCTTCTCAACTTGGACGATAAACTCCTGCCCCTCACGCAGGACATCTTGTATGCGCGCCCGCGCGACCTCAATGTTTTCGTTTTGAAAGTAGATACGGCTGACTTCCTTGAACGGCAAAAACCCTTGCCGTTCACTGCCATAATTGACGAACGCAGCTTCTAAACTTGGTTCTATACGGGTGATAATACCCTTATATATGTTGCCTTTACGTTCTTCCTTGCCTGCTAATTCTATATCTAAATCTATTAATTTCTGACCATCAACGATTGCAACTCTAAGTTCTTCGGGTTGTGTCGCATTAAACAACATTCTTTTCATTTTATGTTCTCCCGCACTCTAACACTCGGGAAGGACAAACCGGGCGCGACGCACGCCTTTTCGCCGTTTTTTCAGTAACAATCAAGCATAGTGTAGGCCTAAAGGTTTTGGAAAATTAAACAAACGAATCGTATCTCAGTTTGCCATAAAATTCCTGCGCTTACGCAGGAATTGGATAGGTGATTTGAGCGCGTAATCCATCTACTATCGCTACTTAATGGTGGTGAGCGAAATTAACCAATAACTAATTTTGTGGGAACGCGGGTTCGAGGGACCGATTTTCACACGTGGTCGTGTTAACCACCGGATAAAATCGCAGATACCTAATATAATAACCCCCCTGCGTTATAAACAGTATATTCAAAATGAAGGGTTTACGCAAAGGTTCTGTGACTTGGCACGAAATCGATGAGGGGGGGGGCGAGCAGCGCGTCGACAACTATCTTGTCAAAATACTCAAGGGTGTTCCTAAGAGCCATATTTACCGAATTCTGCGTAGTGGCGAAGTCCGGGTAAACAGCAAGCGGGTTCAACAGACCTATCGGCTGCGGATTGGGGATAGGATACGCATTCCCCCGGTTAGCGAAACGAGCAAAACGTCCCCTCAGCTACCGAAAACGAAAGTCGAGCTACCTATCCTATTCGAAGATGACGCTTTGTTGGTCATAGACAAACCATCTGGGATCGCAGTCCATGGCGGTAGTGGGATCAGTTTCGGTGTCATCGAACAACTACGTGCTGCGCGACCTAGCGCACGATTTCTTGAGCTAGTACATCGTATAGATAGAGAGACTTCCGGGCTTTTGTTGCTTGCCAAAAAACGCGGCGCATTAACAAAGTTGCACGAAATCTTACGCAACGGAGACATGAAAAAAAGCTATTGCGCCATGGTGTCAGGGCAATGGACTGGAGACACGCGCGACGTGCACCTTAGCCTTAACAAATATGTAACCGCCGCCGGCGAACGCAGAGTCTGCGTCGTAGAATCGGGGCAACATGCCCACACGGTGTTCCACTTGCGAAAAAATTATGGCGCCTACAGCTTATTAGACGCTGAACTAAAAACTGGACGTACCCACCAAATACGCGTTCATCTCGCCCATCTTGAATTCCCAATTTTGGGCGATGATAAATATGGCAACTTTCCACTCAACAAAGCGTTAGCAAAACAGGGGTTAAAACGCATGTTCTTACACGCCCAGCGCGTAGAATTCACTCACCCCGCGACAGGCGAAAACATTTGTTTTGAATCTGAGCTTCCCAGTGATTTGCAGCATTTTATCGATACACTTACATAATTCGGCCTCCCAAATCGCTAAATGACAA
The DNA here is from genome assembly GCA_947499755.1 of Betaproteobacteria bacterium. Classification (GTDB taxonomy): domain Bacteria; phylum Pseudomonadota; class Gammaproteobacteria; order Burkholderiales; family CANMPU01; genus CANMPU01. The sequence continues at coordinate 6,127 of CANMPU010000060.1, forward strand.
AAAAATATGAATTGCTCGTCTTCGATTGGGACGGCACCATTATGGATTCCGCTGGAATTATCGTACTTAGCATTGAAGAAACGTGTAAGGAATTGGGGTTTGCGGTGCCTGGCCGAGATAGAATACGGCATGTTATTGGCCTCGGATTTGATGCCGCCATGGCATACATCCTGCCGGATATGGACAAAAACCATTACGACACCTTCGTCACACACTATCGTAGACAGGTGCATATGCACGATAAGGATTTGGCGTTGTTCGCTGGCGCGTTGGAAACGATACAAACCTTAAACCGGATTGGATACGCACTCGCCGTCGCAACCGGCAAGAGTAGAGCAACCTTCGATAAAGAATTGGTACTG
>CANMPU010000061.1 GCA_947499755.1 Betaproteobacteria bacterium
AGGGCTTGAAAAACATCAGCCGATAGGCTGATTGTGGATGCCAGCCTTCGCTGGCATGACGGAGTTTTTGCCTGTGGGGGCCGTAAGGTAGTCCCATGAGCGTCTGACATAAATAGGATAGATGCGCGCAAATTACGCGATGTAAGCGTTGGGTATTTTGTCGAAAAACAATAGTTAATCTCTATGTCTAAGCCAGAAAATTCTGCTGTGGAACTCAAGGGCATTGGCCTCACTATGTACCGCTTCGCGCAGTGGTTACATAGCCCACGTCCTTATCTCATGCTATTGGGATACACCATTTTGTTAGGGTTCTGGTATCTCTCCGTTGAAATATGGAAGCTGCCGCGCTTTCGTGATATGCCTGGCCTTACCGAGGTCGTGCAAGAGTGGCTCAGTTCTGACCCGATTTATGGGCTATCCATTTTTATTCCGGAGTACTATCAGCATATTTGGGCTAGCGTGCGCCGTGTTTGTATTGCATTTGGACTTGCGACAATACTAGGGGTGGCATTAGGGTTATTCATGGGTTGGTCGCGTAGGTTTAAGGAGTATGTGTTCCCTCTGTTTGAAACGCTACGCCCTATCCCGATACTCGCTTGGGTGCCGCTTGCGATTCTCATTTTCGCGGGTACCGAGACACCGGTCATTTACCTCACCTTTCTTGCATCGTTTTTTGCCACTGCGCTAAACACGATGTTGGGCGCAGAATCGATTGACGAATCTTACGTACGCGCTGCGTATTGTTTGGGCGCGAAAAAGTGGCAAGTGTTCCGCCATATTATCGTCCCCGGTTCTTTGCCATTTGTCTTTACCGGTTTGCAAATCTCTATCGGTGTTGCTTGGTTTTCGCTAGTCGCTGCGGAAATGGTTTCCGGACAATTTGGCTTGGGCTACGTTATCAACACGTCTTACACCATGGTGCGTTATCCCACGATCATTATCGGTATGCTTACCCTGGGTATCGTCGGTTATATCACTAGCGCTTTGGTACGAGTAGCGGGTGACCATTTAATGCAATGGCGGGTGCGCGAATTAGCGTTAGGTGGCCAGCGATGAATGCTGCGCCTGGGCAACTTCCACGCGGCGCGATTCGCATTGAAGATGCCGTGAAAGTATACGATCCCGACGGGGCGGCAATACTTGCAGTCGATCATTGCACGCTCAATATCCCGGCGGGAGAAATCTGCATGATCGTCGGCCCATCCGGTTGCGGTAAGACAACCCTACTCAATGCAATCGCGGGATTTCATAGTTTATCTTCAGGCGCTATTTATTTAGATGACCAGTTGCTCTGCGGGCCAGGAAAGCCGCAAGCGGACCCTGGTCCAGAACGCATAGTAGTATTTCAAAACGGCGCGCTGTTCCCATGGAAAACTAACCTGGAAAATGTCGCTTTTGGGCCTATCATGCAAGGCTCGCTTTCTCGAGTAGAAGCGCATGATAAGGCGCGTGCGATGATGGCCGACGCTGGCCTAGAAGGCGTAGAGCATAATTACCCAGGGGAAATCTCATCGGGTATGCGCCGTAGAGTGGAAATCGTGCGTGCGCTCATGAATGATCCAAAAGTGTTGTTACTTGATGAGCCCTATCGCGCACTCGACTCGCTCACGAAATCAGTTATGCATGAAGCCTTGCTGGAAATTTATTACAAGACCAAGGTGACCATATTTTTTATTACGCACGATTTAGAGGAGGCAATTTTCCTCGGACATCGTGTCGTTATTATGACAAGCCGCCCATGTAAACCGAAAAAACTTCTCGAAGTTGATATTCCTCACCCACGGAACTACAGCGTGTTGACGACAAAGCGCTTCCGCGAACTTATGGATGAAACTTTAGAAGCTGTACATGAAGAAGCGCTGAAAGCTTTTTCTCTCGGGGAGAAAGAAGGATGATACGAACAGCGCGCAATCACCTTAGCGATCTCAAAAAGCAACTCTTTGGGCAGAGTACGGCGCGAGCGTTATTTTCGATAATAGTGTTCGTACTTATATGGGAACTAGGGTCAAAATCTAAAGATTGGTTTGGATTTGTAACGCCGTGGTTAGGCCATGTGCCTGCACCTACGGATGTTATCAAAGTGTGGATAGGTTTACTCACGGACTCGAGCTATTGGCAAAGTTGGGTCATGAGTTTTCTGCGCGTGCTTGCGGGATTCGTTACGGCGATGGTCCTCGGCATCCCTTTCGGCTTAGCAATTGCCGTCAGCCGCATATCCTATGGAATTATATTTCCCAGCTTTGAGGTCCTACGGCCTATCCCGCCACTCGCTTGGGTACCGGCCGCAATCATATTTTGGCCCACGCAAGAGCTCTCTATTATTTTTGTCACGTTCTTAGGCGCATTCTATACCATCGTCATTAACGTGCTCGGTGGTGCGCGCGCGATTGATCTGCGTTACTTTCAAGTAGCAGAATCTATGGGTGCCTCGAAATGGGATGTATTTCGTCGCATTATATTGCCCGGTACACTTCCCTCTATTATGGTCGGCGCCGCGGTAGGCATGGGCCTCACATGGGAAGTGGTCGTCGCCGCAGAAATGATATCGGGTGGAGGCGGCGCCGTCGGCAGCTCGGGTGGAGGTCTAGGCTTTTTTATCTGGAATTCCTACGTCGGTGGCTCTTATGAACAAATCATCGTCGGCATGATTAGCATCGGCATCGCCGGCTTTATTTCTAGCGCCGGCTTGAGAAAGCTTGGGGAATTATGTACGCCCTGGCTCAGGAAACGTTGAGGTAATTCACTTGGCACAAGAAATTGACAAAAATGATTTTGAGCAAAACGAGGTTGTTGTCGATCGCGTCAGTAAGGCCTATGGCACCGGGCAATTCGCCAAACCAGTGGTCACAGATTGTTCGTTTTCGCTGCAACGCGGAAAATTAACTGTCATGATAGGCCCGTCGGGCTGTGGTAAAAGCACACTGATAAGATTGCTCGCGGGATTCGAAGCTCCCGACAGCGGCACTGTCACCATGAACCACAAACCCGTTAGCGGCCCGAGTAAAGAACGCCTCGTCTTGTTTCAAGAAACCGCACTATTCCCCTGGCTTAACACTTACGACAACATTATGTTTGGGCCCAGAGCGCGAGGAGAGGATACGGCGGAAACAAAGGCGACGGTAGAGAAATTACTCGAAACCATAGGACTCACGGCCTTTCGGAAGAAATATCCTTCGCAACTCTCTGGGGGGATGCAACGTCGCGTCGAACTTGCGCGCGCCATGATCAACGATCCACAGGTGATGATACTTGACGAGCCCTTTCGCGGCCTGGACGCAATGACCAAGGAATTAATGTGGGAATATTACGCACGACTATTTGAATCATCACAGCGCACGCACTTTTTTGTAACGACAGATATCGACGAAGCGATATTTTTAGCCGATCGATTACTGATTATGACCCATATCCCGACAAAGACGACAGCGATAGTCGATGTTGATCTACCTAGACCAAGAAAGCTAACTGACCTTTTTGAAAGTGAGCGCGCCAACGAGATTAAGATGAAGGCGCTTACCCTACTTCACCAAGAAGCAATGAAATCCTTTTCTGGTGGGAGTAAGGCAGCAGCCGATTTCGTCGATGCCTACGCGAAACGGAAAACGGAAAACGGAAAACAGGCTTAACTAGCCCTAGAAACAAAACCGGCCTCTTTCGAGGCCGGTCTGTTAAAACGATTACTCAAATTAGACCCAAGGATTACGCGGAGGTAACACGCCATTGAGGTAGTAATTGCCAATGGAGAAATACTTCCAACGAACTGGGTCATGCAGGGTATGGGTACGGGCATTGCGCCAGTGCCGGTTAAGATTGTATTGCTCTAACGTAGAACGGGTACCAGCCAATTCGAATAATTTACTACCAAATTCGACTGAATTTACGGTACTTGAAACTTTCGCTACACCTACCGCTATAGAGGCTTCCGCCACCGTATGCTCGTTCATGTCAGCCTGGCATTTGTCGAGTATTTCGCCAGAACGACGCAGCAACTCATCCATCGCTAGCAGCTTAATCTTCATATCGCCGACTGCAGCGATCGTGAGTGTATCTTCATAACCCTTTTCAAACTGCGGGGTTGTGTCGATCCAAGGACGGGTATGATTGCGAACAAAATAACAGGTATCTTTAAATGCAGCGTGCGCTATGCCAGCATCAATGGACGCCTGAATAATTTGCGCAACCGGCCCCATAGAAGTTGGACGATCAAAAGCTTTATGGTGAGGAATAACGTGCTCTTTCGGAACCCAAACGTCTTCGATAACCGTCGTGCCCGAGCAGGTTGTTTTTTGCCCAAAGGACGACCAATCGTCGATGACGTTTATTCCTTTCATGCCTTTTTCTATATAGGCGATGCAGGTGTTACCATTTTCATCTTTCGCAACAACGGGGACCCAGTCCGCGAGCAACGCACCGGTGCAATAAAATTTCTTACCTGTACAGGAGTACGCACCATCTTTCGGCGTCAGCTTAGTCTGAACGTCATTCAGGGACTTGGTTCCAATTTCAGAGAACGCATTACCAAAACGAACACCTTGCAACACCAAGTCAAAGAAGTATTTCTTTTGCCACTCGGTACCATCTAGGCGCAGCGCTTCCACCATATAAAAGTGATTTTGCGGGATTTGGCCGATAGAAGGATCGGCTTCGGCAATAATCTTGCACACTTCTGCAAGAGTGACATTAGAAACAAAAGCCCCGCCATATTCCTTGGGGACTGTCATACCCATGAGGCCGCTTTGTGAATACTTGTCCATCTCTGCACGGGGTGCGCGTCGCTCAGCATCACGAGTCGGCGCTTCCTTAGCAAAATCAACCGCAAGGACTTTAGCGATTTCGATCGCTTCGACGTCACTCTTGATTACATGCGCTTTAGGGCGAGTAAAAGGCTGAGTAGCACCAATTTTTCGGCCTTCACTTACAGATGCTTCCATATCATTCTCCCAAATAAATTGTTACTGAATTGACCCAATACTACTTTAGTGCATATTTTTTAAACTGCTTATTTCACAGCATACAAGTAAGTTTGGCAGCCTTAGTAATCACTGTCAAACTAAACGAATACAATTTGTTTTGTGCGTTATTCCCGGTCGTCCGGACAGCAAATTTTTATCCGCCGCCTTAGTAGCTTAGTGCCAAAAGTTAATTTGCGACAATACATAAAGGGGAAGCAATTCGACGTATTTTTCGTTTATCATCAAAGGCGTAATAGCCGCAATTCAAAAAATATTTCGCGTAATAAGTTAATTTAATCTTAAATCGCGGCCTGACTATTACAAGCCTACAAAATATAGAAAGGCCAAGAATGGCCGTGAGTATATTTTGTAAAAGTGATTAAGCCTCGGTGATTATTTTGGGTAATCATAATCAATGATCAAGGGCGCGTGATCGGAAAAGCGCTCGGCCTTATATATGGAAACCGCTCTGGCTCGTTCCGCGATACCGGGAGTAGCGATATGATAATCGATACGCCACCCCACATTCTTTGCCCACGCTCGGCCACGGTTTGACCACCAAGTGTATTGCTCCGGTTCGATATTTAGCTTACGGAAAACATCCACAAAGCCTAACTCATCAAATACTTTACTAAGCCAGTGGCGCTCTTCCGGTAAAAATCCAGAATTTTTTCTATTGCCGCGCCAATTCTTAAGATCGATTTCCTTATGCGCTATATTCCAATCCCCGCAGAAAACAATTTCTCGCCCACACTCTTTAAGATCTTTTAGTATGGGATAAAAATAATCCATGAACTTAAATTTTACCGCTTGCCGTTCTTCCGAGCTCGATCCAGAAGGCAGGTACAGCGATATTACACTAAGGTTTGGAAAATCTGCGCGCAGATATCGCCCTTCCATATCGAACTCTTGTATGCCAACACCCTCTTGTATTTTGTCTGGCGCGCTTTTGGCATAGATTCCAACACCGCTGTATCCCTTTTTTTCCGCGTAGTGAAAAAATCCGTGATAGCCGTTTGGATTTCGTGTTTCCGGCCGAAGGTCGCTTGCCTGCGCCTTCAGTTCTTGCACACAAACGATGTCAGCATTTTGCGTTTCCAGCCACCCATAGAATCCTTTGGACGCCGCAGAACGAATTCCGTTGAGGTTTGATGTGATGATGCGTAACATAGAAAAGTGCACTTATATTTAGAGTCTAAAGAAGTGGCCGCGCCCTTCCTTAACATTATGACGCCGCGTGGCAATAAGCGAGGGTATTTGCACTTTGTTCAATAAAATATTCATGCAAACTAAATGAGTCATTCTAGCAGCGAATTTGTTCGCTTTGCGATTAATCATCAAGTGCTTTGTTTCGGCGATTTCACGACAAAGG
>CANMPU010000062.1 GCA_947499755.1 Betaproteobacteria bacterium
ACAACGACGACTACGGCGCGATCATGGCCAAGGCATTGGGCGACCGCCTCGCCGAGGCCCTCGCCGAGTTGATGCACAAAAAAGAGCGCGACTTCTGCGGCTTCGGTAAAACCGAGAACCTCGAGATGAAGGACATCATCCGCGAGAAATACCTCGGGATCCGCCCTGCGCCCGGCTACCCCGCGTGTCCCGATCACACCGAAAAACGCGAGTTATTTTCTTTACTTAAGGTCGAAGAAAATACTGGGATTACCCTTACCGAAAGCTATGCCATGTTTCCGACTGCGGCAGTCAGCGGATTTTATTTTTCCCATCCGGAGGCAAAATACTTTGCCGTGGGAAAAATTGAACGTGACCAAGTGGAAGATTATGCGCGTCGCAAACAAATGGACTTTGCAATTACGGAGCGCTGGCTCGCGCCAGTACTCTCATATGACACGTAAGCAACACAGCGAGGCCAACCGTTCAATAAACGCATTTAGCTTGAGGTAAAAAAATATGGAATGGATAAACTCACCAGAAGCGTGGGTCGCACTCGCCACGCTAACCGCTCTTGAGATCGTCCTCGGGATCGATAATATTATTTTCATTTCTATCCTCGTAGGCCGCTTGCCGCCCGAGCAGCGTAACAAAGGGCGCATCATAGGTTTGGGATTGGCCATGGGTACGCGCATCGCCTTATTACTTTCGCTAACCTGGGTAATGGGCTTAACCGAACCGCTCTTTACGATTCTTGGCTACGAAATATCTGGGCGCGACGTCATCTTGATCGCCGGCGGCCTATTTCTGCTCGCGAAGAGTACCCATGAAATCCACGGAAGTCTCGAAGGCGAAGTAGAAAAGGAGCATGGGTTTGCACATGCGAACTTTACCACCACACTTATCCAAATTGCGATTATCGATATCGTATTTTCTTTGGATTCCGTTATCACGGCGGTTGGGCTGGCTCAGCACGTCGCAATCATGATTATCGCGGTCGTCATTTCGGTCATCGTCATGATGGTCGCATCGAAATCGATCAGCGAATTTGTCGATCGGCACCCTACGATAAAAATGCTGGCGCTCAGTTTTCTTATTCTAATCGGTGTCGCGTTAATCGCCGAGGGGCTGGATTTTCATATCCCCAAGGGTTATATCTACTTCGCCATGGCATTCTCGGTTGCGGTCGAAATGTTAAACATCAGAATACGCACAAAACGGGCGAAGGCGACGCCACCGGTTAAGCTACACAAACAACTACACTCAAATGAGTCCAACGATCCCAAATGAGAAAGGCCCGTGTTGAAATCGAGTATTGCACGCAATGCAGTTGGTTATTACGTGCTGCGTGGATGGCACAAGAGTTGTTAACCACGTTTGAGGCTGAGCTTAGCGAAGTTGCGCTACAACCGGGCATGGGCGGGGTATTCGAAATTCGCGTCGATGGAAAAACCGTTTGGTCGCGCAAAACAGAAGGGTGCTTTCCAGAAGCTAAGGAATTAAAACAACTGATTCGAGACCAAATTGCGCCCAGCAAGGACCTCGGGCATTCGGATCGTTAAGACATCAAATCTAAAGTGGTTTTGCGCGAGATCGCTTGATGTCTTGAATCGATACTACGTTCATGAAGCGCACAACATCATTACGAGATAAGCCAGTAGTCGTCGATAATGATTCTCTCATCATTTGAAAAAAATTGAGAAAGTTTTGCAGACCGCATAAGCGCGTCGCCGTCTCCTCTGGATCTTGGCTCATCATCATCTAATTCGTTCGAGTTATGAAACATCCGTCAATATCAAAATTTGTTCGAAACCCGTTCTTGTCTCCGCCCTCAGGTGAAACAAAAACTTGCATTAGGACTGTACCTTGCTCTCCGAGGCGACGAGCTAAGGGTGGATAAGTAGGGGCTGGATTGTTGAGATAAGCGGCGTCAAAGCGAGCTGGAACAACCGGTGTGGAAGAAACTGGTACTGGGGTGCTCGTCTGGTCGGTCACTGAGGCAAGCGTGACATCGGATTCAACCGTGTAAGTTTCTGCCGATCGTTGTGGGACATCCGATACCTTTTAAATTTTGAATTGTGGTTTCGGATCAAACTTTGGCAGTGATTTGTGCGGAGACACGATAGTGGGTACGGGTTTGACAACTTCGTTGGGCTCAGGTGGCGAAATCAGACTGATGAGAAACGGTGACTGTTCACTTTGCACCTTGTACGCCGGGGCGAGTTGTAACAGCCCGGCGATAGCTACAACGTGGAGGACAGCCACAACGATTAAGCTGGTGTGCTGGACTCGGGACACAGGATCGTGCGCTTCGACCGCGCCTGAGGAAAGGAAAGCGGGGAAGATGAACATGATTTTGCTAAAAGGGTTCTGCAATTCCATAAGATTGGCAATCAACTTTTCAAGTTAGGCGACTCGCGAGATTTGCGTGGACTTAGGAAACTTTGCCTTCAAGATAAAGTCCAACTTCGACAATTTGAGAAGCGCCTAAAACGGGTGCTCTAACTCCAAGCCGAATTTGAATCTTCCATCTGGCGCAGCGCGCGTTAATCCAAATAGGTAGCCGATGTCGTAGCCTATTTTCCACTGAGTATTACTAAATTTATACTTGCCCGAGACCACAGGTCCAAATAGGTGTTGCTGGTCGTCCCAAGAATTTGTGTTTCGCAATTCGCCAAGTTCGCCGTATATTTCAAACCCCGGTTCGAACTCCTGACGTATTTGCCATTTCGTGCGCCACGCGTATCCAAACACCAGATCTTCGTCTGAATTTGAGCCGATTTGTTGTTCAAGTATTAGATTTAACGTATTAACGATTTGTCCTATAGGTTTTTCGAGTAGCAGCTTGAATTCGAGTTTGTCCGGATCGTCGGACGCTGCCGCCGCCTCGTATTCCAAATACAGACCTGCGTCTAACCAATGCTCGCCTTGCTCAGTCAATTGAATAATATTTTCCCAAGCCGTCGCTTCATGTTTTAAATTTCCGCCAGGCTCTTTTTCGGCTTCAAACCAAAGCGCCGTATACCAACGGTCGGTCACACCGTAAGCGACTTCATATATATGTTTTTGTTTGCCATCCTTCGAATCGTCGTTGTCGGAATCGCGATGGAAGAGAAATTCAAGTTCCAACTCTCCCTTTTCTACAATGGGAGAATAAACTTTGTCACTCGCTTTCACAGGCTTTGGCATTGCATACGATGCCACGAATACGGTAATGAGTAACAAAGCAAAGCTCGCACCCCCGTTAGTTTTAGTGACTTTGTCTCGGAATAAGCGCATAAGAAATCCTATTGTGCTGATGGTAATAACATAAAACAAAATTTGTATGCCCATCGGCTGAGATACGTAACCGATAAGCGTGTGGAGAATTTGGCCGATGACGGAACGTTCCGAAAGAAACCCTGACGTATCCCACACCGCCTGGCCGAGCGCCGGCAAAAGATCAGCCTGCACCAAGAACGCCGCGCCTTGCAAGGCCAACCCACCTGCAAGCAATAACACCATCCAACTCGTTACACTGAATAAATGTCTTGCGGGAATGCGTAGCAATCCAAGATAGAGGAGAAGGCCAACCACTATTCCCGCACCTAGCCCAGCGAGCCCGCTGATGGCGATTGCTGAGAACGGCGTAGTTCCCGCGGCCGTAATCCCATAAAGGAATAACACGGTTTCCGAGCCTTCGCGTAATACCGCCAAACCGATAACGACGCTGAGGGCATAAAGCGGCCTACGACCGGCGACAACCGCGCCTCCGATTTTGGTCATTTGATCGGAAAGGTCGCGCGCGTGACGACCCATCCAGACGTTGTGCCAGCCAAGCATAATCACAGCGAGAAATAATACACACGCGTTGAAAATTTCTTGGCCAACGCCAGAGACTGCATTCGCGATCGCGTCAGCGAATAGCGCTATGATCCCAGCGCCCACGATCCCAGCTAAAATTCCGTAGGCAACCCAATAGCCGCGTTTACGCAACCCACGCGTGGCAGCGAGCACGACACCGGTAATCAGCGCTGCTTCGAGTACTTCACGAAAAACAATAATAAGCGTCGCGAGCATGGTTTTTTCTTTTTCTACTTGGCGATGATCTGACCTTGCGCCGTTTTTGGATTGAACTCGCCAAAAAATTTATACACACCAGGTTTGAGTGGTCCGATAAAAACCGTGATTTCGCTATTACCCGCGACCATTTTTTCGCGCTTTAATTCATAGCTCTCAAACTCTTCTGGAGTCGCATCTAAATTCTTGATGATCAATTTGAGTTTCTTGTCCACTGGTACTTCTAACACGCTAGGCTCAAAACGATGATTTGAAATCTTCAAGGTATACACTATGGGTTCGGCGGCCCAACTCGCGTGTGCCAACATCAAAAAAATAGAGCCAACGATAGCGCTCAAAAATCTATTTCTCATGAATTTCTACCTCCGCTGATATCTGTACTAAATGTAAATGATAATGATTCTCATTTCTTAGGTCAACAGTCAATTCTTCGCAAGTCACATAATTGATGTTAGTATGTTGTTTTTAATAGGTAAACTATTAACACATTATGCATTTACACATACTTGGAATCTGCGGGACTTTCATGGGAGGTATTGCAGTAGCGGCGCGCCAAGCCGGACATAGAGTCACCGGTTGTGACAGTAATGTCTACCCTCCTATGAGTACTCAACTAGAGAATTGTGGCATCGAACTTATCGAGGGGTTTGATCCAGCGCAATTAAAGCTCAAACCGGATATTTTCGTTGTCGGCAACGTTATAAGTCGCGGAAACACTTTAATCGAAGAAATTCTCAATCAAAATCTTTGTTACGTGTCTGGTCCGCAATGGTTATACGAGAATGTACTTCGCGACAAATGGGTTTTAGCGTGCGCGGGTACCCACGGAAAAACAACCACTGCATCTATGCTCGCGTGGATATTGGATTATGCAGGACTTGCGCCTGGCTTCCTTATTGGAGGCGTTCCTATAGATTTTGGCATTTCAGCGCGCCTGTCGAATATGGGCGCTTCGGCTAATTTATCGAACGCGAATGACTCACCTTTTTTTGTTATTGAAGCTGATGAATATGACACAGCATTTTTTGATAAACGCTCCAAATTTCTACATTATCGGCCACGCACTTTAATCTTAAACAACCTCGAATACGATCACGCAGATATTTTTCCAGATCTTGCTGCAATCGAAAGGCAGTTTCATCATCTCATACGTACCGTTCCGGGAAATGGGTTGATCATTTGCAACGCGCGTGCGCCTGCGCTAGCTCGGGTACTTGATCAAGGTTGCTGGACACCCACAGAATTTTTTGGAACGGATACAGGATGGACCACTTGCGCCAACGCTGGCAATAGCGCATTGCGTATTCGCTTTCAAGAAAAAGTGTTTACTGACCTAAAATGGGATCTGTTGGGCGAACACAACGAGATGAATGCGTTAGCTGCTTTGGCTGCGGCGCGGCACGTGGGCGTCGCTGTTGATCTCGGGATCGAAGCACTGAGCAAATTCAAAAGCGTGCGGCGTCGTATGGAAGTTAGAGGGGAGGTAAATGGGATAACGGTCTACGATGACTTCGCACACCACCCTACCGCAATTGCGACAACCCTTCTCGGCCTGCGTAAACACATCACGAGGGGGCGCGTGATCGCCGTGCTCGAGCCGAGATCAAATACCATGCGCATGGGGGCCATGAAAGATGAACTTGCGAATTGCCTAATGCCCGCCGACTTGGTGTATTGCTACACGCACAATGTAGACTGGGATGCCGAATCCGCACTACGTCCAATTGCTGATAAAGTACGCCTGAACACCAATATCAATTTGATGCTGGATAGCATCGTCAGCGAGGTGAAAGTGGGAGACCATATCGTCATTATGAGTAACGGCGGATTTGAAAATATTCACTCCAAACTGCTGGCGCGATTAGCGTAAGCCCTTTTTATTGTGGATGCGTAGTGATAAATGCATACGCTCGTACATAAGCGTGGATTAGCGGTTCTTCGCGCTCGCTAAAGTTACAAATACTTAACGGCCACCTCGCGACAACCACCACGCACGTCTCCATCCGCTACCCTAGCTCGTCTCATTGGCCTTTGTCGCAATGGGTCAGCCACAGGCTTCCTGGACAAGAATCTTGCCTCGCGAAATAATTTAGCTTGTTTGGTTGGTAGCTCCCCTGGCGGCTATTATGCAACGTGGTTGCCGGAGAAATATTGCGTAGGCACTGTACTAATCAATCCGGCTACAAAGCCGTATTCGTTGCTCGCCTCCAAGCTAGGCAAACAAATAAACCCCTGCACCGATGAAGAATATCTTTTCACT